>JAFEBC010000028.1 GCA_018266095.1 Deltaproteobacteria bacterium | reverse complement strand
GCACGGCGGCGAGCACTTCCAGCGTCGTCACCAACACGAGCTGGGATTTCGGCGACTCAAGCCACTCGAGTGACGTCGGCAGCACGGCCTCGTTCACCTACGAGCAGCAGGGCACGTACACGACGACGTTCATCGCGGAGGACGCCCTCGGCGGCGCGCAGACGGGCTACGTCCGTTTTCAGGTGCAGGACGCGGTCCGGGCCGCCATTGCGGTGTCGCCAAGCAACACCGGCCCGGCCCCGCTGGTGGTTCAACTCGACGACTCCGGCACGCCCGACAGCGGTGCCAATCCGCTCGTCTATTCGTGGAACTTCGGCGATGGCACCACCGACACTGTGCGCACTCCCTCCCCGCACACCTACGCGTTGCCAGGCTCATACAGCGTCACCCTGAGCGTCACCGACAGCTACAACGTCTCGACGAGCGCGAGCGCGACCATCGTCGTCACCGGCTCGACACCGATCGCCAACGGCGACTTCGCCAGCGGGACCAGCGGCTGGATCTCTTCGGGAGCATCGCCTACCGCGGACAACTCGGCCCATGGCGGCGTGGCCTTCATCAACAACGGGACCCTCACTCAAGTGGCGCTCGTCGACACCTCCAGCCTCGCGTCCCTGCGTGTCCGCACCGACGTGCGTTTCCTCAACCCGAACAACGGCTTCCTCTACTTGAATGTCACCACGGGGACCCCGCCCAACTACGACCAGATCACTATCGCCTCCCACGAGTTCGATCCCACCAGCGGCATCCCCTTCTCTCAGCCCGGCTTCGCTGACGGCTATGACATCCTCCCCACCTCCTGGTGGGCCTACACCAGCGAGGACCTCAAAACCTTGCTCAATGGCGCCCAGGCCATCCGCTTCAGCTTCCAGGGCCGCAACGTCCGGATCGACAACTTCAAGCTCGTGATCGGTGACGAACAGCTCCCCGATGTCTCTGCCACCATCGCCGACACCAACGGGACCTTCCCCACGCTCGTCGACTTCAGCGCGCAAGTTGCGACGACCTCTACGTCGGTGACGAGCACGACTTGGGATCTGGGTGACGCCAACCACACTCCCGCGAGCGGGCTGACCGCGTCCTTCACCTACGCGAACCAAGGGACCTACACAGCGACCATCATCGCAGAGGACAACTTGGGAGGCGCCCAAACGGCGTACGTGCGCTTCCCTGTCGCAGACCCCTTGACTGCGAAGATCTCAGCCAATCCGAACCCTGCACAGGGAGCCGCGCCTCTCGTGGTTCAATTCGACGACGTGGGCACGCCTGACAACGGCACGAATCAACTGACCTACCAGTGGAACTTCGGCGATGGCACCACCGACACGGTCCGCACGCCGCCGCCGCACTCGTTCACGAACCAGGGGACCTACAATGTTACCCTGACTGTGACCGACGCCTTCGGCATCTCCAAGAGCGACAACTACACCGTCGTCGTACTCGGCCAGCAGAACTAGGCGGGGCGGAGCTCGAAGCGCCACGGGCGATCGCAGACCACCGCGATCGCCGTTTCATGTCCACAGCTCGGAGCCCGCGACCTCCTGCTTCGCCCCCCCCGCTACACGCTCGTCAGGTGATTCCGGATCGCGTACTTCACCAGCCCCGCCACGCTGCGGATCTGCAGCTTGGACATCAGCGCCGCGCGGTGCCCCTCGATCGTCTTCGGCGACACGTCCAGCTTCGCCGCGATCTCCTTGCTGCGCAGGCCGTCGGCGAGCAGCCGCAGCACCTCGCGCTCGCGGCTCGTGATCTGCGCCGTGTGCTGCGGGCCGCGCCGGAGCGCATTGACCATCGCGCCCGAGACGCTGGGGCTGATCCACACCGTGCCGCGCGCGGCCGAGCGGATGGCCTCGACCAGCTCCTCGGCGGCCGCGTCCTTGACCACGTAGCCGGACACGCCGGCCTCGATGGCGGCCTGCACGTCCATCTCGGTCTTGTGCAGGGACAGCATCACCAGCGCCGTCTGGCTCTCGTCCTCGTTGAGCTGCCGCGCGACCTCGATGCCGGACAGGCCGGGCATGGAGATGTCGAGCACGGCCACCTCGGGCTTGAGCTGGCGGATGCGCTGCAGGGCGCTCTCGCCGTCGGCCTCGACGGCCACGACCTCGATGTCGTTCTGGGCTGCGAGCACGGCCTTGATTCCGGCGCGAACGACCGGATGATCATCGGCGAGGAGAACGCGCATGATGAATGTTCCTCCAGGTCCCCACCTGCAAATTTTGATACGACAGTCTCTGGGGAGTTCGCAAGGTGACGAGTAGTTTCCACCGGATCGTCTGAAATCGGACACAATGGCTCCCGACCGCGCCCAGCCTGCACGATCTGCGACGAGCAACCCGCCGGGTGCGCTCGCGGGAGCGCTCACAGGTGCGTCCACTGGAGCGCCCACAGGTGTGCCCGCGAGTGTCATCGAGGAGAGCGCCCGCCGCCTGCCCGATTCGCTGGAGCGCGAGTTCCGGGCCTCGCTCGACGCCGTGCTCCCCTGGCGCACCCGGCTCGCGGCGCTGACGGCGCTGGGCGGCTCCGGCGCGTTCACGATCGTCGACCTGCTCGCGCTCAACGGCGATCCGCTGCACTTCCGCGTCATCGTCCGAGCGGCGTTCACGCCCGCGTTCGCACTGCTGGCCTCGCTGGCGATGACGAGGCCGAGCCGCGCCCGGCCGCACCTCGCGGTGCTGGCGATGGCCATCGTCCTCTCGTTCGAGATGGGCACCCTCGGCTCGCGGCTCCCGCCCGCCGAGAGCGTCGGCTTCTTCCCCGCGGTGCTCTTCTTCACGGTGTTCCTGCCGCTGCCGCGCGCGCGCGCGATGCTGATGGGGCTGACCTTCGTGCTGGGGTTCCTGGTGCCGCAGCTCCTCTTCGGCGGCGGGCCGGCGGGGCCCATCATCAAGCACACCGGGAACCTCATCGCGGCCGGGGTGATCTCGCTGGTGGCGAGCCACATGGCTGAGGCGCTGGCGCGGCGCGAGTTCGTGGCCCAGCGGCGGCTGGCGGAGACGAGCGCGCGGCTCGAGGCGCTGGCGCGCGCGAAGGATCGCTTCTTCGCCCGCGTGTCCAACGAGCTGCGCACGCCGCTGACGGCCGCGCTGCTGGCGCTGGAGACGAGCCGGCTCGGCAAGGACGAGCACGCGCCGGTCGCGCGGCCGCTCAAGCGCATGCAGAAGCTGGTCGACGAGCTGCTCGCGCTCTCGCGCGTGGACACCGGGCCGGCGCAGGGTGTGTCGACCGACCTCGCGGCCACCGCGCTGCGCATGGGCCAGGAGTTCCAGGGCGCGTTCGCGTTCCGGGGCCTGTCGCTGGAGCTGTCGATCGGCGCCGAGCCGCTGCCGGCGCGCATCGGCGCGGAGTCGTTCGGGCGCATCCTCGCGAGCCTCCTGGGCCGCGCGCTGGAGACCTTGCCGCGCAAGAGCACGCTCGCCCTCTCGGTGGCGCGCGACGGTGCGCACGTGCGCGTGCAGCTCATCGACGACGGCCCGGCCCTGCCCTCCGAGCTGCCCTCCGACGACGCGGGGGCGGACG
This sequence comes from Deltaproteobacteria bacterium, assembly GCA_018266095.1. GTDB lineage: Bacteria > Myxococcota > Myxococcia > Myxococcales > 40CM-4-68-19 > CAIWCD01. The sequence goes on along the minus strand of JAFEBC010000028.1, from coordinate 972 downwards.
AGGAGGGACCGGGGATCGCGCTCGCGGTCGCGCGGGGCCTGGCCGAGCTGCACCAGGGGCAGCTCGCATCCCTGAGCGGGCCCGCGGGCACCGCCTACACGCTGCGCTTTCCCCTGGCGCGCGTCGAGCCTTCGCTGCAGACGCAGAACCCGCGGCTCGCCGAGCAGGTCGAGGGCGCGGTGGCCGCCGCGCTGGACGGCACCGAGGTGCTGGGCAAGCCGCCACGGACGGAAGGGCCCGACACGCTGCCGCTCGCGCTGGTGCTGGAGGATCACCTCGATCTGGCGGCGCGGCTCACGGCCACGCTGGCCGACCTCGCGCGGGTCGAGCGCCTGGACAGCGCCGAGGGCGCCATCGACCTCATCCGCGTCCGGCAGCCGGACCTGGTGATCGCCGAGGCTGTGCTGCAGACGGGCGCGTCGGCCGGCCTCCTGCTGGCGCGGGCGCTGCGCGAGGATCCGTCGACGCGCGTGATCCCGCTCCTGCTGCTCTCGGCGCTGACCGACCGTGAGCACGTGCTGGCCGCGCTGCAGGCGGGCGCCGACGACGTGCTCGCCAAGCCGTTCGACGGCGGCATGCTGCGCGCGCGCGTCGAGGGCCTGCTGCGCCTCAAGAAGAAGCGCGACGAAGCCCAGCAGGCGCAGTCGCTCCTGCGCACGCTGTTCGACGGCTTCGCGCAAGCGCTGCGCTGGGACAGCATCGTGCTGTTGACCCAGGCTGACGGTCAGCCGCCGCTCGCGCTCTCGCATGGAGGCCTCGAGCCGCCGGAGGGCGATTGGAGCGACACCGCGGCCCTGCTCACCGGCCCGGCGCGCACGCTCACACTCGAGGCGCGGCCCGCCGAGCTCATCCCGCGGGCCCTGACCCGCCACGCCGCGGTGGCCGTGGCGCCGCTCGACTCCAGCGAGGACGCGGGCGCCCAAGAGCAAGGCGCGCTGCTCGGCTTCTCGCGCGCGCCCCGGCCCATCGACG
>JAFEBC010000289.1 GCA_018266095.1 Deltaproteobacteria bacterium | reverse complement strand
AGCGAATCGTGCTGGTAGCGCGTCCCCTTCACCGACCCCACGCCCAGCGCCGACGCGCGAAAGCGATAGGCGCCGTTGGTGGTCAGGATCCCGAAGCCGAGGAACACGGTGGTCACGTCCGTGAGCCGCTCCTCCTCGAGGCGCGACTCTGCGTCGCCGTCGCGATCGGCGTGCTTCCCCACCGCGCGCCACACGTGCGCGACCTCGTGCGCGAGCGTCGCCACCACGCGATCGCCCGCGGGCAGGATCTGGTCCGAGATGCCCATCACCGCCCGGCCGAGGTTGATGCCCGCGAACCACGCCGCGGTGTTGCCGTGCGCGCCCTGGGTCTCGTCCAGGTTCATCAGCGGCTGGAGCCGGAGGCCGGCATAGCGCAGGAGCCGATGCGCGATGCGTTCGGCGCCCGGCACATCGTTGTCGAACGGATCAGGGAAGTGAGCCGGCGTGGGCTCGATGAGGGGCGCTGCGAGGAAGGTCTCCGCGCCTGCGGCCTCGATGAGCTCGGCGAGCGCACCGAGCAGCCACTCCTCGTCGCGCTTCTGGTCCTCGCTCACCGCCATGCGTCCCCACTCCTGCGACTACCCCCGCCGCGCCCGCACCAACCAATCCACCCCGATCCGCTCCACGCTCCGCACGACCACCGGCCTCGCCTGCGCCATCGCCGTCGCGCCCGGGAACCCCGCCCACGTCAGCGCGCCCTTGCCCGCGAGCTTGGGCGCCAGGAACAACAGCAGCTCATCCCACAGCCCGCTCTCCAGAAACGCCCCATGCAGCGCCGCCCCGCCCTCCACGAGCAGCGACACGAGGTCCCGCTTGGCCAGCTCCGCCAGCAGCGACTCGAGCGACACCCGCCCCCCGCGATCCAGCTCGCAGCGCACGATCTCCGCCCCCGCCGCCTCCAGCGCGCGCAGCCGCTTCACCGGCGCCTTCGGGCCCACCGCCACCAGCGTCGGCGCCTCCGAGCGCTGCGTCAGCATCCGCGCCTCGGGCGGCAGCCGCGCGTGCGTGTCCACCACCACGCGCACCGGGTCGCGCCCCTGCACGCCGCGAATCGTCCGCCCCTTGAACTGCTTCTCCGGATGCTCCGGCAGCCGCGCGTTGAGCCGCGGGTCGTCCGCCAGCGCCGTCCCGATGCCCACCACGATCGCGTCCAGCGAATCGCGCAGCTTGTGCACCTCCGCCCGCGCCGCCTCGCCCGTCACCCAGCGCGAATCTCCCGCCGCCGTCGCCAGCGCGCCATCGAGCGTCGCCGCCGCCTTCAGCACCACCCACGGCCGCCCGGTCTGGATGAACTTGAACCACGCCTCGTTCGCCGCCGCGCACTCGGCCTCGAGCACCAGCTCGACCGCGATGCCCGCCTTGCGCAGCCGCGCGATCCCGCGCCCCGACACGAGCGGATTCGGATCCTTCACGCCCACGAACACCCGCTTGACGCCCGCCGCGATCAGCGCCTCGGTGCACGGCGGCGTCTTCCCGTGGTGGTCGTGCGGCTCCAGCGTCACATAGACATCCGCGCCTCGCGCACGCGCGCCCGCCTTCTGCAGCGCCACGATCTCCGCATGCGGCCCGCCCGCGCGCTCATGGTGTCCAACGGACACGATCTCCGCGCCCTTCGCGATCACGCAGCCGACGATCGGATTCGGCCGCGTCCGCCCGCGGCCCAGCTCAGCCGCGCGCAGCGCCATCCGCATGCGCTCTTCATGAAGGGTCCGCGCCGCCATCGCCTACTTCTTCTCGCGCCGCTCGTGAATGAGCTCCTTGAGCTCGCTCATGAACTCGCCCAAGTCCTTGAAGCTGCGATACACGCTCGCGAACCGCACGTACGCCACCTCATCGAGCCGCGCCAGCTCGCGCATCACGTTCTCGCCGATGACCGAGCTCGGGATCTCCTTCTCGCCGAGTTCCTGCAGCTTGCGCTCGATCCCGTCGACCACCGTGTCGATCTGCTCCGCGCTCACCGGCCGCTTCTGACACGCGAGCTTCAGGCCCGCGATCACCTTCGCGCGATCGAACGTCTCGCGGCGGCCGTCCTTCTTGACCACCATCGGCAGGATCTCTTCCACGCGCTCATACGTCGTGAACCTGCGCGTGCACGACAGGCACTCGCGACGCCGCCGGATGACCGCGCCCTGGTTCGACAGGCGCGAATCGATGACCTTGTTCTCGAGCTCGGTGCAGAAAGGACACTTCATTTACGCGAGCCTCTTCCGGTAGAGCGGAAACTGCTGGCACAGCTCCTTCACCTCGCCGCGCACCTTCTCGGCGACGGCCACATCCTCGGGCGCATCGAGCACGCGCACGATGAGCTCGCCCACCTTCTTCATCTCCGCCACGCCAAACCCGCGCGTCGTCAGCGCCGGCGTGCCGAGCCGCAGGCCGCTGGTCACGAACGGCTTCTCCGGATCGCCCGGGATCATGTTCTTGTTCGTCGTGATGTGCGCGCGCTGCAGCGAGCTCTCGGCGATCTTCCCCGTGAGCTTCTTGGGACGCAGATCGCACAGCATCAAGTGCGTGTCCGTCCCGCCCGCCACGAGGCGCAGGCCGCCCTCGATGAGCGCCGCCGCCAGCGCCTTCGCGTTGTCCAGGATGCGCTGCTGGTAGGCCTTGAACTCCGGCTGCAGCGCCTCGCCGAACGCCACCGCCTTCGCCGCGATGATGTGCTCGAGCGGCCCGCCCTGGATGCCCGGGAACACGTTCGAATCGATCGACTTCGCGTGCTGCGCCTTCGACAGAATCAGGCCCGACCGCGGCCCACGCAGCGTCTTGTGCGTCGTCGTCGTCACCGCATCCGCGAGCGGCACCGGGCTCGGGTGCAGCCCCGTCGCCACCAGGCCCGCGATGTGCGCGATGTCGCAGACCATCACCGCGCCCGCCTCGGCCGCGATCTCCTTGAGCCGCGCGAAGTCCAGCGTCCGCGGATACGCGCTCGCGCCGCAGAGAATGGCCTTCGGCTTCACCTCGCGCGCCAGCCTGGCCGCCGCGTCGTAGTCGATCTGCTCCGTCTTCGGATCGAGCCCGTAGTGGTGGATCTGAAAGAGCCGCCCCGAGAAGTTCACCGGCGACCCGTGCGTCAGGTGCCCGCCCTGCGCGAGCGACAGGCTCATCACCACGTCGCCCGGCTTGAAGAGCGCGAAGTACGTCGCCATGTTCGCCTGCGAACCCGCGTGCGGCTGCACGTTCGCGTGCTCGGCACCGAAGAGCTTCTTGGCGCGATCGATGGCGAGCTGCTCGACCTGGTCCACCACCTCGCAGCCGCCGTAGTAGCGCTTCCCCGGCAGGCCCTCGGCGTACTTGTTGGTCAGCGTCGACCCCGCCGCCTCCAGCACCGCCTCGCTCACGAAGTTCTCTGAGGCGATGAGCTCGAGCCCGTACTCCTGGCGCTCGGTCTCCTTCTGGATGAGTGCGTAGACTTCCGGATCGGCCTTGGCGAGCGGGGCGTCGAACGGCATGGGAGGCGCTCCTGGCAGGGGCACAACGTGCGCGCGGTCCTATATCGCGTGGGTCGGGTACCCGGCAACCCCAAGGGGTAGTAGAAACGCGCGTCATGGCCCTGATGACTCTGCTCGCCCTCGTGCTCGCCGCGCCCGCCGCCCAGAAATCGTCTGACACCTCGCCAAAAACGTCTGAGACCTCTGCGCCGCAGAAATCGTCTGACACCTCCGCCAAACCGCGCCGCGCCCTGCCCGCCGACGCCATCATCACCCTCACCCACGCCGACGACCCCTGGGCCGGTGACCCGCGCGTCGGCACGTACACCTCCGCCACCCGCGGCTTCTCCACGAACTCCTTCTGGCTCGAAGGCCCGACTGGCCTCGTCCTCATCGACGCCCAATTCCTCCCCTCCGCCGCCCTCGAAGCCGTCGACTTCGCCGAGCGCGCCACCGGCAAGAAGGTCGTGCTCGCCATCGTCCTGCACGCGAACCCCGACAAGTTCAACGGCACGCTCGCCCTCAAGTCCCGCGGCATCCGCGTCGTCACCAGCGCCCAAGTCCGCGCGCTCATCCCCGCCGTCTTCGAGAAGCGCACCCGCGCCTTCAAGTCGCGCTTCGAGGACGAGTGGCCCAAGGACGTCCCGCTCCCCGATTCGTTCGGCGACAAGACCACCACTCTCGAAGCCGCCGGCCTCAAGCTCACCGCGCATGTCCTCGGCCACGGCTGCAGCGACGCCCATGTGGTGATCCAGTGGGACGCGCCTCCCCGCGTAGGAGACGGCGACCCGGCCACGCACCTCTTCGTCGGCGACCTCGTCGCCAACGGCAGCCACTCCTGGCTCGAGCTGGGCCACACCGACGAGTGGCACCAGCGCCTCGACGACCTCGCGGCCTTGGAGCCCGACTACATCCACCCCGGCCGCGGCCCGAGCGGCGACGCGCGGCTCCTCGCGCAGGAGCACAAATATCTCAATGAATTCTCAGCCGTGGTCGCGACGGAGCATCCGAAGGGCGCCCTCGACGACGCGACGCGCGGGCGGCTCCTGGAGAAGCTGGACGCGCAGTTCCCTCAGCACCGCTTCGGGGCGTTCCTCGAAGTGGGCGTGGGCGCCGAGTGGGCCCGCCAGGCGGCCAGGTAACTGTTGGAAATCGTGTGAGACCTGGTGCGACCTGACGCGAAAATCGTGTGAGATGTGTCGCTCCAGAAATCGTGTAAGATGTGTTCAGAAATCGTGTGAGATGTGTTCAACGATCCGTTCAACCCCCTGAAATCGCTGCCATCTCCTCATCCCCCAGCGGCGCCGTGAACAGCTCCAGACTCTTCTGCCGCGACCGGAACAACTGCAGGATGAACTTCATCCGGTCCTCGAGCTTGGACCAATCCACCGCCGCCGTCCCCGCGCTCATCCCCGCCGCGTCCACCGGCCCCTGCGGCGCATAGCGCTCGAACAGCGCCTTCAGCTCCGGGTTCGTGATCTCCCTCAGCTCGCGCGGCACGCTGCCCCGCTGCGCCGCCACCGTCACGTCCGCGCCCATCCACACGTCCTGGAACGGCAGCCGCAGCCGCATCATCCGCTGCGTGATGAGCTTGCGCAGCGCGCGCGCGATCGCCGCCACCAGCGGCCGCTCCAGGGCATCCGCGCCCTTGCGGAGCTGACGGCGAAGCGGCCCCGGCACGAGTCGCAAGCGCGCCTCGACCGCATTCCCCAGCTCATCGCCGAACGTCAGCCGCAGCGGCGCATTCAGCGCCTCGTCGATGTCCGGCTGCACGCGGATCTGCTCGTGCAGGCCCATCCGCGCGTTGCCCAACAGCACGAGCTCCGCCCGCTTCTTCGCGTCCCGCTCGTGCGCGGCCTGGTACCAGGCGTCGAGCGACGCACCCAACGTCTCCTGCCCCTCCGCGTCGCTCGGCCCCGGGCGCAGCGTGGCGCGGAAGGCCGCCATCTTGGCCGAGTCGTAGCGCGTGTCCGCCCGCACCAGCTCGAGGAAGCGCACGATCACCGGCGCCATGTCCCCGAAGATGCGCAGGTTGCCATCCGAGATGGCCTGGCTCACGCGCTCGAGCACGTCGTTCACCGCGCGCGTCACGAACGACTGCGCGAGCAGGCTCCCCGACTTGCGCAAGAGCGGCCCGACCGTGGCATTGCGCGCCAGCGCCTCGCCCACCTCGTACAGCGGCAGCTCCTCCTTGCGGATCGAATAGCCCGCCGTCTTGCTCGCGTGCGCGCCGAAGGCGAGCCAATTCACGTCCTGCGGCCCCATCAGCTCCATCAGATCGAGCGCCAGCCGGTGGTAGCTGTGCGTGATCTTGAAGTTGCGCAGCACGAGATCCCGCGTGCGCATCACGTCCGTGCAGTCCGCGAGCGACACCGGCCGCCGCACCGCCGTCCGCGCCGACAGCGCCTCCGCGCGCGCCCGCTGCACGAGCCGCTTCATCATCATCTGCTGGAAGCCCGCCAGCGTCTTCGGATGGTCCGCGAGCAGCCCGTCGAACGCCCGTCGCGTGAGCCACACGAGCTGCGTGTCGAACACCGTGCTCGCCGACGCCGACCGCGGCGCGCCCGAGAGCAGCGCCATCTCGCCGATGGCCTCTCCCGGACCCACCTCGCCGAGCGTCAGCGTCGAACCCGCTTCACCCTGCGTGAACACGCGCAGGCGCCCGTCGAGCACCCAGAACACGGCCTCGCCCGGCTCGCCCTCGCGCAGGAACAGCTCCCCGGCCGGCAGCCACACCCACTCGAGCTCCTTGCCGATCGCATCGAGCGCCTTCTCCGACAGCGTCTCCGCGCCGAAGTCCGCGAGCAGCTTCGCGAGCCGCGCCCGCAGCTCCTCCTGCGACGGCCGGAACGGCACCTTCGCCGCCACCCGCCGCTTCTCCAGCGTGGCCCGGATGCGCGCCTCGTTCTCCGGGTGCGTCTCGAAGTGCGCGAGCAGCGCCTCGCGCGGCAGCTTGAGGAGCTGCGCCTCGCTCATCGTCTCCACCGTCGCGTTGCGCGGCCGCGCCTCGAGCAGCGAGAACTCGCCGAAGAAGCCGCCCTTCTGGATCTCGCCCAGCACCTCGTCGTGCCCGTTGGCCTTGCGCCGCCGCGCGCGCAGAAAGCCCGCGGTCACCACGTAGAGCGCATCGCCCGTCTCGCCCTCGCGCACCACCTCGGCGCCCGGCGCCATGGAGACGATCTCGGCCTGCGCCGCCAGCGCCCGCAGCGCCGCCGGCTCCCCGCCGCCAAAGAGCATCGTGTGCCGCAGCCGCGCCGCCTTCTCGACCTGGAGATCCACGTCCTCGATGCCCCTCGCGTCCATGAGCGAACACTCGCGCGGACGCGCAACTGGTTCAAGGAGCAGACGACCGGGGGGTGCGATCTTCCCCTGACTGTCGACAGGGGCGTGCGGGTATCGCTACCGCATCGCCGGCAGGTCCGGCTTGGTGACCGCCCGGTGGATCATCGACCGCTGCGTCGCCACCCGCGCCGCGCCGCGCGCCACCGCCGTCTGCGGGTCGGCCTCGATGGCGCACTGGACGCCCAGCTCCGCCACCGCCTCGCGCACCTGCGCCACGTACGTCGTGCCCCCGATGAGCAGCACCGCGCCCAGCTCTTCGAGCGGCACACCCGACTCCTGCACCGTCTGCTGCGAGGCCTCCATCGAGCGCTGCACGAGCTCAGCCCAGAGGGGCCGCATGTCCTCGCGCGCCACCGAGAACTCCAGCTTGCCGATGCGCTCACCCGCGTCGCGCAGCACGTAGCGCGCGCTCTCGCCGGCCGACAGCGCCCGCCTCACCTGCTCGCACTGCCGCTGCACGCGGTCCCAGAGCACGATGTCGTTCTTCACGTTCACCTTGTGGCTGCGCACGACCACGTCAGCGATCCAGCGCGCGAACCCCAGGTCGAAGTCGTCGCCGCCCAGGCAATCGTCGCCGCCCGAGGCCAGCACTTGCAGCGCCTCACCGGCCCGCTGCACCACGCTCGCGTCGAAGGTGCCGCCGCCGAAGTCGTACACGAGGAACGGATGCTCGCCCCAGTGTGGCCCGCCGAATCCGCGCGCGATCGAGCCAGCGACGGGCTCCGAGATGATGTCCAGCACCTCCAGGCCCGCCATCTTCCCGCAGCGCGTCATCGCCGCCTTCACCTCGGGCGTCGCCAGCACCGGCACGGTCAGCACGGCCTTGCCGATCTTGCGCTGGAACCGCGCCTCGGCCCGCTCGCGCAGATGGCGCAGGATCATCGCCGCGATCTCGCTGGCCGCGAACGTCCCCGTCCGCACCTGAACTGCCGCCTCGCCCTTGGGCTGCGGCTTGATCTTGAACGCCGCCGACGCATCCAGGACGCGCGCGGTCGGCGAATCGGCCCCGCGCCCGATGAGCCGCTTGATGCCGAACACCGTGTTCTGCGGATCGAGCGACCGCTGCTTCTCGGCCTCGACGCCCACCAAGGGCGCGCCACTCTTGGGGAAATGAACCACGCTGGGGATGCACGCCTCGCCACGGCCATCGACCGCCAGGTGCATCTGGCCGTTGATGACGGCGGCCGCGGTCGAGTAGGTCGTCCCCAGGTCGATGCCGAGGATGATCTCGCTCTGCGTGGTCACGGCCTATGTATCGGCACGCACGAGCGATTTCCGTAGGGGCTGAAATGCTCCCGAACAGGTCTCACACGATTTCTTGGAGGCCCGCTACCCCTGGAACCGCTTCAGGGCCACCACCGCGTTCGTCCCGCCGAACCCGAACGAGTTCGACAGCGCCGCGTCCACCCGGACCTCGCGCGCGACGTTCGGGACGTAGTCCAGGTCGCACTCCGGGTCCGGATTCTCCAAGTTGATCGTCGGCGGCAGGACGCCGTGGTGCAGCGCCAACGCCGTCAGCGCCGCCTCGACGCCGCCAGCCGCGCCCAGGAGGTGCCCGGTCATCGACTTGGTCGAGCTGACCGCGAGCTTCCGCGAGGTCGCGTGCGCACCGAAGACCTCCTTGATGGCCTTCGTCTCCGCGATGTCGCCCACCGGCGTCGAGGTGCCGTGCGCGTTCACGTAGCCCACGTCCTCCGGATTGAGCTTCGCGTCCTTCAAGCAGCGACGCATGGCCCGGATGGCGCCCTCTCCCGACGGCGCCGTGATGTGGTACGCGTCCGCGTTCGCCGAGTAGCCCACGAGCTCGCAGTAGATCCGCGCGCCGCGCTTCTTGGCGTGTTCGAGCTCCTCGATCATCAGGAGGCCCGCGCCCTCGCCCGCGACGAAGCCATCGCGGTCCTTGTCGAACGGCCGCGACGCCTTCTCCGGCGCGTCGTTCCGCTCCGACAGCGCGCGCGCCGCCACGAAGCCCACGATGCCCAGCGGCGTAATCGTCGCCTCGGTGCCGCCGCAGAGAATGGCCTCGGCGTCGCCGTGCTCGATGAGCCGCATCGACTCGCCGATGGCGTGATTTCCCGTCGCGCACGCGCTCACCGGCGCCCAGTTCGGGCCGGTCATGCCGTGGCGGATCGAAATCTGTCCCGCGGCCAGGTTGATGATGATGCTCGGGATGAAGAACGGCCCGACCTTGCGATACCCGCGCTCGTGCAGCGTGAGCCGCGTCTCCTCGAGCGTGCCGAGGCCGCCCATGCCCGAACCGACCACGCAGCCGTAGTCCTCGCCGAGCGGCTGGTCGGTCGGCAGGCCCGCGTCTTCGAGCGCGAGCTGCGCCGCTGCCATCGCGTACTGGATGAACAGGTCGTTGCGCCGCACTTCCTTCTTGTCGAGGAAGCGCTCCGCCTCGAAGCCCTTGACCTCGCCCGCGAATCGCGTCGGCAGGTCCTTGGCGTCGAAGTGCGTGATGGGACCGATGCCGCTCTTGCCCGCGAGCGCCGCCGCCCAGGTCTCCTTGGTGCCAACTCCCAGTGGCGTGACGAGACCGATGCCCGTCAACACCACGCGCCGCCCGGAGGACATCGCGACCTACTTCTTGTGCTCGTTGATGAAGTTGATGGCGTCCTTGACGGTCTTGATGTGCTCCGCCTCCTCGTCAGGGATCTCGACCTCGAACTCCTCCTCCATCGCCATCACCAGCTCCACGATGTCGAGCGAGTCGGCCCCCAGGTCCTCGATGAAGGCGCTCTCGGGCTTGATCTCGTCCTCACCGACCCCGAGCTGCTCAGCGATGATGCTCTTCACCTTGGCTTCGACGGACATGCGCGTTCGCTCCTGGATGGAGTGCAAATCTATTGAGTGGAGCCCAGACCGGCTCCGGAGTCGGGCCTTGTAGCACAGGATTGCCCACGTACAAGACCGGCTGCGTCACAATGAGATTTCGCTTGTGGTTGTGAGTGGGTGGGGCCTGCAGAAGCGACAACGGCCTCACTGGCAGCGGTAATTCAAACAGTGATACCCGAGCCCGCAATCCAAGTCCGTCTGGCACTTGAACGCATCCGTGTGCGTCACGCACTGCCCGTGAAAGCAGCTCTCCGGCCACACGCAGTCGCGGTTGTCCAGGCACTGCCGCAGGTCCTTCCCCGTCACCACGCAGACCCCGACCTTGCACACGCCGTCCTTGCACTCGCTGTTGCTCGCGCAGAACACCGTGCACTTGCCGTCCCGGCACTTCTGCCCGTTGAGACACGCCGGCTTCCCCTGCGCCACGGCCTCCGCGTCACAGTCCGCGAACGCGATGTACTGGCAGGTCTTGTTGTCCCGGCACTCGAGCCCGTAGGCGCAGTCGCGGTTCGTCTTGCAGCCGCCGTTGACCTCGGACTTCGTCGGCACCGAGCAGCCGTGCAGCCCGAGGACCGCCACCACCAGCCCGATGGCGAACAGCCACGCGAGCACCTGATTGTGGGCGAAGGGGCAGCGGGTCATCTTCTGCGGCAGCTCGGCGTCCATTCAGTCCCTTTCAGATCTCGTTCACGCACGCGTCGAGGGACTTCTCGTCCTCGATGGAGAACGTGCGCAGCTTCTTGTCGATGCGCCGGGTCAGCCCGGCCAGCACCTTGCCGGGCCCGAGCTCGACGAGCGTGTCGACCCCCGACGCGGCCAGCTTCTCGATGGTCTCGACCCAGCGCACCGGCGCGACCACCTGCTCGATGAGCTGGCGCACGGCGACCGCGGAGTCCTGGTTCGGCGCGGCGCTCACGTTGGACCACACCGGCACGGCCATGGTGCTGATGAACATCCCGCGCAGGACGGCCTCGAGCCGCGGCTGCACCGGCGCCATCAGCGCACAGTGGAACGGCGCGCTCACCGGCAAGGGCAGCGCGCGCTTGGCCCCGCGGCCCTTGAGCAGCGCGATGGTCCGCTCGACCGCGTCCGCGTGGCCCGCGATCACCGTCTGCTCCGGCGAGTTGAAGTTCGCACACGAGACCGTGCGGCCCGAGAGCTTCTCGACCTCTGCGCACGCCTCGGCGACAGCCTTCGGCTCCAGGCCCAGGATCGCCGCCATCGCGCCCTCGCCCGCCGGCACGGCCTCCTGCATGAACTGCCCGCGCTGCCGCACCGCGCGCACCGCGTCCGTCAGCGTGAACGCGCCCGTCGCCACCATCGCCGACCACTCGCCGAGCGAATGTCCCGCCATCGCCACCGGCGCGCCGTCGAGCTTCTTGCCTGCGCGCTGCACGAAGGCCCGGTGCGCCGCGACCGAGACCGTTAGGATCGCCGGCTGCGTGTTCGCCGTCTGCTTCAGGACCTCGACCGGCCCCTCGGCCAGCATCTTGTGCAGCCCGCCGCCCAGCGCCGCGTCGGCCTCATCGAGCGCCGCGCGCGCCTCCGGCGAGGCCGCCATGAGCGCCTGGCCCATGCCGACATCCTGTGAACCCTGCCCTGGGAAGATGAACGCAACACTCATTGGAAGCCTTCCTTCGAGAATGCCGCCGTCCGAACATCCATCGGACCGCTCTTCGATCCGGCTTCGCTCTGCGAAGCCTCAACGAGGGGAGAGCACTGCTCCCCCTCGACCCCCAGGTCTCTCATCCCTCCGACCACCGCAAGAGTGCAGAGCCCCAGCTCATGCCGCCTCCGATGGCCATCATCAAGATGAGGTCGCCGTCCTTGAGCGTGCCGCCGCGGATCGCCTGATCCAACGTGAGGGGAACGCTCGCCGACGAGGTGTTGCCGACCTTCTCAATGTTCAAGTGACACTTCTCGAGCGGGATTTCCATCCGTTTCATCACCGCCTCGAGAATGCGCAGGTTCGCCTGGTGCGCCACGACGTGATCGACGTCGGCGGTGGTGAGGCCATTCACCTCGAGCGCCTCGCGCGAGACGGCCTCGAGCGAGCGGACGGCCACCTTGTAGACCTCGCGGCCGTTCATCTTGACGAGCATGTCGCGGGCGTCGAGGACCTTCTGGTCGAAGGGCCGCGCGCTGCCGCCGCCGGGGATACAGAGGATGCCGGTCTGCGTGCCGTCGGTGTGCAGGTGCGTGGACAAGATGCCGCGGCCCTCGCGCTCCTCGGGGCCGAGCACGATGGCGCCGGCCGCGTCGCCGAAGAGGACGCACGAGCCGCGATCGGTCCAGTCGACGATGCGCGTGAGCAGTTCGGCGCCGACGACGAGCACGCGCTTGGCCGCGCCGGACTTGATGTACTGGTCCGCGATCGAGAGGGCGAACAAGGACCCAGCGCAGGCCGCGCTGACGTCGAACGCCGCGCTGCGCGGACCCGCGCCCAGCTTGGCCTGGAGGAAGCACGCCGCCGCCGGGAACGGCATGTCGGGCGAGATGGTGCCGACGATGATGAGGTCGAGCTCCTCGGGCTTCACGCCCGCGCGCGCCAGGGCCTCGCGGCTCGCGTGCAGGCACATGTCGCTCGTGGCCTCGTCGGGCGCGGCGATGTGGCGGTTGCCGATGCCCGTGCGCTCGCGGATCCAGGCGTCGGAGGTCTCGAGCTTGTACTCCTTGGCGAGCTCGTCGTTGGTGAGCGACTTCTTGGGCAGGTACGAGCCGGTGCCGAGGATTCGCGTGCGCCGCATCAGGGATTCCTCCGGGGGGAAATTTCGGGCGCACCAATCGCGCAACGGGGCCGCGCAGGTCAAGTCGCGGGGCGTCGGTGGCGTGTGGGCGCGCGCCGCACCCGGCGTCAGCCGCCGCTCTTCTTGCCGAACAAGTAGCCGATGAAGCCCGACACCATCGCCGCCAGCACCGTCTGCGCCCACTTCTTGTCGTCGGCCGAGGTGCCCTGCGCGCGCAGGATGAGCATGCAGTAAGCGCCCAGACCCAACAGGCACAGGCCGGCGAAGAGCACCTGACCGAGATCCTTGAGGCGGGCTACGCGGGCGTCGGCCTCGGCGATGCGCAGCTTGCTGTCGCGCTCCCCCGGATCGACCGTCTCCAGCGACATCTTCACCCGGTCCGCGCCGAGCTGGTCGAGATCGACGATGGGCGGCTTGTCACCGGGCAAGCGAATCCCCCTGGGGCTGCGAGACCTAGATGCCGACGATCTCGGTGGCGAGCTGCTGGTCCTTCTCGGCGAGGCCCAGCTTGAGCCCCTTCTTCTTGGCGCCCGCGGCCACCTCCAGCAGCAGCACCGCCTTGCGCAAGACCTCGGCCTTGCTGGTGTGCAGGCTGTCCGCGAGTGTGTTGAGCAGCTCGTTCATCTCGGGGGACATGTCGAGCGTCATGCGGGTGGTGTTGCCGGCTGCCATGGGGACCTCACGAGGACGCAGTAGGTTTGCAGTACTTTTTACGCATCCCACGCGACCTGTCAAGCCAGAGTGCGCGCCTTCCCGGAGGCGACCTCGCGCGCCACAAACTAGAGCAAGGTCGCGGCCTTGAGCGCGGCCTTGGCCAGATCGGCCTCCATCTTGAACCCCGCGAACTCTTGCGCTGACGCGAGCGCGTTCTCGATGGCCCGTGCGCTCGACCGGCCGTGGGCGACGAGCGCGGTCCCCTGCACGCCCAAGAGCGGCGCCGCGCCGACCTCCTCGTGATCGACCTTGCGCTTCACCTGCTCGAGCGCGCTGCGCATCAGGAGCGCGCCCGCCGTGGCCACCGCGCTGGCCTTGATCTGCTGCTTCAAGAGCTGCGCGAAGGCCCAGACCGCGCCCTCGGCGGTCTTGAGGAGGACGTTGCCGGTGAAGCCATCGGTGACGATGACGTCGAAGTCGCCAGAGAAGACGTCCTTGCCCTCGCAGTAGCCCGAGAACTGGATGCCGGCCTCGGGCCTGCGCAGCGCCGTGGCCACCGCGCGCGTGAGGTCTGTGCCCTTGCCGTCCTCCTCGCCGTTGGCCACCACGCCGATGCGCGGGCGCTGCAGGTGCAGGACGTGGCGGGCCATCACCTCGCCCATCAGCGCGAACTGCACGAGCTGGAGCGGCGTGCACTCGACGTTGGCGCCCATGTCGACGAGCACGGCCCGGCCCGCGCCGCCCAGGGAGGGCAAGGTGCCGCCGATGCAGGCCCGGTCCACTCCATCGAGGCGGCCGAACACGAACAGGCCGCCCGCGAGCACGGCGCCTGAGTTCCCGGCGGACACGAGGCCGTCGGCCTGGCCGGCCTTGCACAGATCGAAGCAGACGCGCAGCGAGCTGTCCTTCTTCTTGCGCAGGGCCTGGCCCGGGTGCTCGGCCATCTCCACCACCTGCGAGGCGTGCTGGATGCGCAGCTCGGTCGGACCGGCGTCCAGGCGCTTGAGCTCGGCCTTGAGGCGGGGCTCGTCGCCCACCAGGATGGCCTCGATGCCGCGCTCGCGGCGGGCACGCAGGGCGCCCTCAACCGTGACCGACGGCGCGAAGTCGCCTCCCATGGCGTCGAGCGCGAGCATGGGGAGAACATAACCGAAGATGCTGCAAAGTCCTGCAAAGACGAAGGTTCGGGAGGTGTCAGACGATTTCCTCGTCGGGACATCTCAGACGATTTCCGGGAGACGATTTCCGGGAACATCTCAGACGATTTTCGGGCGCCCTCACGGGGCCGCGCGCAGCTCCGCCGGCTCCTGCGCCACCGTCACCCGGTCGCGGCCCTCGTGCTTGGCCCCGTACAGCGCGGCGTCCGCCCGGCTGATGAGCTCCTCGGCCGTCTCGCCCGGACGCAGTTGCGCGAGCCCGATGCTCACCGTCAGCTTGCGGCCCATCGCGCCCTCGCCCGCCCGCACGGTGCGCGACAGGACCAGCAGGCGGTCGGCCACGAGGCGGGCCTCCGCGATGGCCGTGTGCGAGAGCAGGATCGCGAACTCCTCGCCGCCCCACCGCGCCGCGATGTCGCCCTGGCGCAGGGTATCGCGCACCTTGCGGCCCACCTCGACCAGCACCGCGTCGCCGGTGGGATGGCCGAAGTCGTCGTTGATGGCCTTGAAGTTGTCCGCGTCGATGAAGAGCACGCACAGGCCGTGCTTGTGCCGCCGCGCCCGCGCCATCTCCTCGCGCAGCCGCGCATAGAACACCGAGCGGTTCGCCAGGCCGGTGAGCACGTCCGTCGACGAGAGGTGCTCGAGCTCCTGCTGCCGGTCGCGCAGCCGCTGCAGCAGGCTCGTGTGGATGAGCAGCATGAACACGGTCGCGAACACCGACGGCCCGCCGAACGAGAGCACCCAGGCGAGGTTGATGCGCCCCTCGACGTACGGCGCGGTGCCCACGAACGGCCCGTACGGCACCACGCCCGCGACCGGCAGGCCCACGCCGAGGGCGAAGCCGACGGCCATGGTGATGAGCCCGAGCCGCAGGGGCCGCGCCTCGAACAGGAGCGAGCCGATGACGGGCAGCGCCACGATGAGGATGATGAACGGCGTGGTCAGCGGGCCGACGGTGTAGAGCGAGATCGAGGTGCAGATCATCCAGAACTGGATCTCGGCGTGCACGAGCCAGGAGGCGGTGCGCACCCCGCGCGCGCGCAGGACGAGCGCGATGGCCACCAGCGCGACGTGCCCCAGGAGCTGCGTCCACAGGAACGGCAGGAACACCGGGATGAACGAGCGGTTCACGTACGGCGACAGCTCGGGGTGCCGCGGCAGGATGTAGAGCCGCGCGAGCCAGCCGATGGCGAACGGCAGCATCGCCACCGAGCACCAGATCACCTTGGTGGGATCAGTCGCGTGGGCGACTGTCGTCGACAGCCGGCTCGCCGAGGATTCGATGGGCGTCGAGGCGTGGAGCCCGAGCCCCGCTGGTCGGTCGTCCAAGGTGGGTGCAACCATAGCGCAAGCGCCAACGGGGCGCTCTGCGTTGCCTCCGCAGGCGCCCCGTCGCACTGTCTACCTCACGAGGATTACTCCTCGGTGCCCTTCATCACGGCCTTGCCCTTGTAGTTGCCGCAGGCAGGGCACGCACGGTGCGAGAGCACGGGGGCTCCGCAGTTCGTGCAGGTGTTGACGTTCGGGGCGGTGGCCTTCCAGTTGGCGCGGCGCTGGTCGCGCTTCTGGCGGCTCATGCGCTTCTTCGGGACTCCCATTGGACCGACTCCTTCGAAACCTTGCTGCGTTTACGATGATGACTGCTTGGACTGAAGCTGGATGCCCTTCAAGGCCTCCCAGCGCGGATCGATGTTCTGCACGCGATGACCGCAATCGCGTTCGTTCAAATCCTGGCCGCACTGCGGGCACAGGCCCTTGCACTCTTCGCGGCACAGCGGGGAAGGCGGCGCGGCGAGGAGCACCTCTTCGCGCAACGCCTCCCAAAGATCAATCGTCTTTCCGCTGTAGGGCTCTTCGTCGGCCGTCTCGGCGTCGAAGGAGCCATCGGGAGAGTCGTCGTCCGGCCGGCGGCGCCTGGCGTGCTTCTCAGCCTGCTTCTCGGCCTTCTCGGGCGAGTCCGCGGCCACGACCGGCTTGCGCTTGTCGACGTGCGACTCGGCGGGCACGAACGTGAGCGTGAACTCGACGGGCTCGGCGAGCGTGACGTCCTTGAGGCACCGCTTGCACTGCCCCGCGAGCGGCACGGCGAAGGAGGCCTGCACCAGGACCTTCTTGCCCATCTTGGTGAGCTTGGCGTGCACCTGCGCGCCGCCCGAGGCCTTGAACTCGCCCGGGTGGTCGCCCGTGAGCATCTCGTCGACGTCGGCGCGCGCGAGGTCAGCCTCCCAGGGCTGGGCGGCGGTGTCGATGTCGTCGACGTGGATGAGGAGCGGCTTCACGAGGGGGTCCGGCTGCAAGAAAGCGGCGCAAACTAGAGGCTTGCGGAGGGGAAGTCAAGGCGCGTCTGGAGGGCGTGAAGTCGGGGCTGGGGCGCCGCTGACTTACGCCTGGAACTTCCGAATCGCAGGCGTCAGCGCATAGCGCAGCCCCACCGTCAGCGGCAGCGCCACGATGAGCCACAGCAGGATGCCCCCCAGCGACGCCCACGCGAAGTGTTTGATTGTGAGCCAGACACCCGCCGCCAGCTCGGCCTTGAGCGCGTCCAGGGAGCCCGGCACCGGCGCGCCCAGGAGCCTTCCGCCCGCGGCCATCAGCGGGATCAGGAAGAGGAGCTGCAACGGATAGGTCACGTTCAGGGCCACCTGCACGGCGATGTGGTTGAGACGAAAGACGAATCCGCACAGGAGCCCGAGGAGCGTGGTGGTGCCCAGCACTGGAAACGTGCCCACCACGCCTCCGGCCGCGAGGCTCCAGGCGAGCTTCTCGGGGGTCGCGCCCTGCTTGAGCTGGTTCTTGAGCGGCTCCCAGAGGCGCTGCTTGATGAAGTCGGTCATGGGCGGCCGGGAGTCTAGTCTGAGACCTGTTCGAAATCGTCTGAGACCTGTTGCGCGTCGAGCGCTCAGCAGGCACCACTCCCCCATGAGGTTCGTGCACGAGTCGATCATCGCCGCCCCGGTCTCGCGCGTGTTCGCCTTCCACGAGGCGCCCGACGCGCTGGAGCGCCTGGTGCCCCCCTGGGAGACGGTGCAGCTCGTGCAGCGCGGGGGCTCGCTGGCGCCGGGGACGCGGGTGGTGATGCGCACGCGCATCGGGCCGCTGTGGGTGACGTGGGAGGCCGAGCACACGCGCCTGGAGAAGGACGTGCTCTTCCAGGATCGGCAGGTTCGGGGCCCGTTTCGCGCCTGGCTGCACACGCATCGGTTCTTCCCGACTCCCGAGGGGCACACGCGCCTCGTGGACGAGATCGACTGCGAGCCGCCGCTCGGGCTGTTGGGCCGCGTCTTCGGCGAGCCCATCGTGAGGGCCCGGCTCCTGCGCATGTTCCGCTTCCGGCACGAGGTCACGCGCGCGGCCTGCGAAGCCCCGCGCTAGCCTCGAAACCGGCGGCGGTGCTGCTAGAGTGCGGCCATGCGACGCTATCTCAACTACGCCATCGTCGGTGCCGGGGTCGTCCTCGTCCTCGGCACGCTGCTCGCGCCCAAGATGCTCTCGTGGTGGTTCACCTCGCCGGTGCCCGTGCCCATCTCGTGTACGCCGGCGGTGGAGTGGACGGCGCACCGGCTCATCGACACGCAGCTCTGGAGCATCCTCATCGGCCTGGTGGCCGGTCTGGGCGTGGCGTTGGGCACGCGCAAGAAGGCCGAGGCGGCCGCTCCGGGGACGCTGCCGCAGGGGGCGCCAGCGGCGCAGGCGAGCACCTCGGCCGAGGCCGCCAAGAAGTAGCCTGAGCGGGTCTCGACGCCCGGCGCTCGCATCGGGGGCTGCGACTTGCGCGACACCTTGCTACTTGCGCGAGACCTTGAACGCGGGCCGCTCGGTGAGGCGCGCGACGTACGCCAGCGTGTGCGGGAAGCCCTCGAGCCGCTTGAGCGAGCGGGCCCACGCGAGGATGGCGCCGAGCGGAATGTCGGCGGCGCTAAACGACGCTCCCATCGCGTACTGGTGCTGGGCGAAGTGCGCCTCGAGGTAGCTCCCCAGGCGATCGAAGGACTCCTTCACCTCGGCCTCGCTCTTGTGGAACGGCTTGCCGTCGGCCTGCGCGAGGCTGAATCCGGCGCACTCGACGACGACGGGCTCGAGGGTCGACATGGCGAAGAACATCCACTGAGTGTATTTCGCGCGCTCCGGGGTGTTCAGCGCGGGCGCGAGGGCCTTCTCGGCGAATTTGTCGGCCAGCACCATCACGATGGCGGCGCTCTCGAGGATGACCTGGTCGCCGTCCACCAGCGAGGGCACGGCGCCGAGCGGGTTCACGGCCAGGTACTCGGGCGTCTCGTTGCCGCCCGCGGTCAGGTCGACCTTCACGAGCTCGTAGGGGACGCCGAGCTCTTCGAGCAGCCAGCGGGGACGCGTCGAGCGGGTGAAGGGCGAGTAGTAGAGCTTCAAGGTGCCTCCCAAGGTGCGTGCGGCCGGGGCGGCGGATGCTACTCGATGACCGCGCCCGTCGTCGCATCGACGCTCACGAGGCGGCCTTCGCTGCGCCAGGAGAGCCACCAGGTAGCGTGGCCGTGGGCGCCCGCGAGGAGCGCGGCAGAGTCGGGGTAGCGCGCGCCGGCCGAGGCAGTCACGGCCTTGGCGAAGGGCACGGTGATGGCGCTCTCGTCGAGCGTGGCCACGGGCGCGGGCGACACCTGCGTGAAGGCCGCTTCCGCCGAGGGCGCGGTCAGCTCGCTCACGTCCACCACCACGCGGCGGTTCAGGTCGCCCGAGAAGAGGAACTGCCAGCGGTAGCCGCCCTGCGCGTCGTGCCCGCCCGAGAGGCCGAGCAGCGCGGCGTGCGTCACCTGCGCCTCGGCCACCGTCTGGGCCTCGTCGAGGGCCAGCATCGGGTCCCAGTCGTCCGTCGCGCTCCGCACCTCGGCGTCGTCCATGGAGACGATCTGCTGCCCGCCGGTGCAGCCGGTCGCGTAGATGGCGCTGAGGATCGCGGCCACCGCGGCGAGCTTGCGGACGTTCTTCTTGGCGACGAGGAAGAGGATGGGCAGGAGGAACATGGGCGGCTCCGTGGGCGTTCGCGATCGGGAGAGTCCGTCGCGCTCGAACCCCTGACCGCGGCCGCGCGCGAGCGTCGCGCGCCGGTCGGACAAATGTCCGATCAGGTCGCTCAAGCCCATGCT
>JAFEBC010000288.1 GCA_018266095.1 Deltaproteobacteria bacterium | reverse complement strand
GGCCGCTCGGCGACCTCCGGGTCGAGGTTGTTCATCAGCATGCGCTGCGCGGCCTCCTGCACCCAGCCCTTGCAGGTGAGCTGGTTGCCGCGCGCCGCGCGGAGAGTGCGGGACATGTGGACCTCGTGACGAGTGCGCCGTCGGCCGGCGCTACGGGGTGAACGGTGCGCTGACGAAGGTGGCCTGCGACGACGTGCCCGTGGCCGCGCGGAAGGGCGCCGCGGACTCATCGCGAGAATCCGCGAACGCCGTGATCTGCGCGACGTACGTGTTCCCTGTCTGGATGGCACCGGGCGGGATGTGCACGCTGGTGATGATCGACTTCATGCGGAAGCGAATCTGCTTGCTCGAGTTGAACCCCGTCGTCCCGTTGCCGAGGTCGATGAGCGGCGTGATGTTCATGACGTAGTTGGTGGCCGCCGTCGACGAGGCCGGCGCGGTCCATTGGATGGTCGGCGTGGTGCCCACGTTCGTCTGCGCGGTCAACATCGACTTCCCGCCGATGGTCACCGAGCGCACCGGCGAGATCTGCGCGGCGATGGTCGGCGAGGCCGGGAGCGACGCGTAGGGCGTGGTCACCGCGATGCTCGCCGCCACCTGGACGGGCGCGAGACCCGGGAGCGCCACCGGCACCGTGTTGGACGCGACCGCCGTCGAGCGGATGCCCCAGCCTCCCGGCGCCGGATCCCAGAAGGTCGCCGTGCCGTAGTCGGTGTCGGTCGACGGCAACACCGTCTCGGAGAAGTACATCATGTCCGCGCCCGACCCGAGGTTCTTGTTCGGATAGGCGGGCAGCAGGTCCAGCGTGAAGTAGCCGCCGTTGTTGGTGACGCTCGCCCCCTGCGCGCCGCTCATGGCCGCGAAGGTGCTCCACTGCACCACCGGCGCGATGGTCCGCTGCGTGAAACCCTGCGTCGACGCCGGCGACATGGCCAGCGAGAAGGTCGCCTGACGCCCCTCGAGCACGGTCACGCCCGGCACGTTCTGGGTGACCGCGTCCAGCACGAGGTACTGGTGCGACTTGGTCGTGGTCGCGAACCCCAGGTGCGTGAGGGTGAAGTTGTCACCGAGGTTCTTGTCCAGGCGCGGTCCGCCATCGGTGCAGCGGAAGTACAGGTTCGCGGAGGTCGCGCCCGGCGCCGGCGCGCCCGCGACCGCGTACCCGTCGAGGCCGAAGAACCAGTTGTTGGCATTGGAGCTGAAGAGCTCGAGCGACGTCCCCGGGACCCACGCCGGCAGGCCGGTGATGGAGGCGAGGCACGGGTTCGAGTTCGTGGTCGACCCCCAGTCGACGTTGCTCTGGCGGCCCGCACGATCGCTGCCCGCGTCGATGAAGTGCGAGGTCGTGTAGATGTACTGCCTGTTGTTGAGCCGCACCCAGAGCGGCCCGCTCGGCGTCCCGGTGACGACGCCCATGCCGTCGTCGGTGAACGAGCCCTGGTACTGCGTGTACGTGGGGACTCCGTCGGCGAAGGCGGCGAGGTCATTCCAAGGCTCGGCCGCCGTGCTGGTCGCGACCGTATTGCTCGGCGTGTTGTAGTAGGTGGCGATGCTGGTGACGGTGACGGCCTTCGAGTCCACGTTGTAGCCGATCGGCGTCGAGGTGACGGAGTTGCCGAAGGAGTTGATGGTGGTCAGCGAGTAGTAGTTCGCGGTCGTCGTCGACGCGCCGAAGTCGGTGTACGCATCGGCGAGCGCGTCGAGCGTGGCCACCTGGATGTTGATCGCGGACGGCGTGCTGCCGCGCTTGAGCACCATCGAGTTCGCGGACGGATTGCCGGCCACCTCCAGCCGGATCGCGCCGTTCGTGGGCGTGATGTTCACGAACGAACCCGGCCCAGGCGCGCTCCCTCCCGTCGCCGTCTTCACGGACATCTCCGAGCTCCACGGCAGCGTGTCCGCGGTTGCCGAGTTCGAGGCCCGCACACGCACGAAGTACGTCGTGTTCGAGGTGAGCCCGGTCACCGCCACCATCACGTCGTCGAGGGAGGTGTCCTGCTTGCTCACCTTCGGTGTCGGCGATCCGCCCGGCGACGTCGAGTAGAACAGGTCATACGAGTCGTACCCGGGCACGTGCTGGAGGTAGGCGCGCAGCGACGAATCGCCCACCGCCAGGATGTCGTAGACGTTCGGCGGCGAGGTGTTCTGCACGGCCACCGTGGTCACGGGCGCGAACGGCGCGCTGGTGTTGACGGACGAGTGCGCGTCGACCACGTACAAGGCCGTCGTCGCCGGCGGCGCGGTGAAGTTCTGCTGATACGTCGTGTTCCCCACGTCGAGGACCGTGGCGATCACGTCGAGCGCCCCCGAGTCGCCGAAGTACTGGCTCACCGTGTAGAACGTGGCGCCGGGCACATACGTCCATGAGATCGACGCCTGTCCGATCGCGCCCACCGCCGGGTTCAGCACGGTCACCGTGGGCGCGAGGAGCTTGGTCAGGCCCGAGAGCGACGAGACCGTGCCGCTGTCGGCCGCCGCGCCCACCGTCTGGTTGTGCGAGTACATCGAGTACGAATACGAGGTGTTCGGCACCAGGCCCGTGTCGCTGCACGTCGTCGAGTTCCCGGTCGCGCCGCCGGTGCTCACCGCGCAGTAGATCGTGGCGCCGTTCGCGTTGGTCGCGTCGGCCGCGCGCACCAGGATGATCTGATCCGCGCCTGGCGGCGGCGTGACGCTGAACGAGACCGAGTATTGCCCCGTGACCGTCGAGAGGAGCTGCGGCTTGGCGAGCTGCGCCATCGCCGGGATGCGCGATGACTGGTTGCCCTCTCCCGAGCCGTTCACGCCCACGAGCGCGTAGGTGTAGAGCGTGTCGCTGGACACCGTGTTGTCGGTGACCGCGATGGGGTCCGTGGCCGGGATGCTGCTCTGGATGAGCGTGGCGTTGCCGTTGTTCGGATCCGACCGGTACAGGTTGTACGAGGTCGCGCCGTTGCCCGCGCGCCACTGGAGGGACACGCTGGTGGCTGTCGCCGAGGTGAAGACGCCGTTGACGGGCGCGGTCGGCGCCAGCCTGACCTGGAGGCTCGTGGCCGGGCCCTCGACGTTGTTGGCCACGCCGGCCAGTTGGTACTGGATCGTCTGCCCGTTGCACGACAACCCGCTGCCGCAGTTGGTCAGCGTGTCCGAGAGCGAGTGGACCGTCGTGTCGTAGGTCTGGATGAGGGTGAAGGACGTGTCGCTCGGCAGCTTGCGGTACACGCGCACGTGATCCGCGCCCGCGCTCGAGCCCCAGGAGAGGTTCGCGGTGGTCCCCGCGCCGCCGATGCCCGTCGGATTGAGCGACCCCGGCGGGATCTGCACCGAGCCCGCCGAGACGATCCCGCTCGTGCCCGCGGAGTTGCTGCACTGCACCCGGTACTCATAGCGCGCGCCGTACGTCGGGTTCGCGTCCGAGGTGCTCACCGTCGGCCCCGGCGGGTTGTCGATGCTCACGAGCTGCGTGCCCTGGCCGGGATCGCCCACCGTGCGGCGGAAGACCTTGTAGTTCGACGCGCCCTTGCTCAAGGTCCAGGAGATCTTCACGCCCTTCGAGGCGTCGTCATAGGTCGCGGTCGCGTTGGTCACGCCGTCGGGCGCGATGGTCGCCGAGGCGTCCGTGCTGGAGTCCGTGTGCCCGGCCGCGTTCGTGGCCTGCACGCGATAGGTGTAGGTCGTGCCGCCCGGCGAGAGGCTCGAGTCGGTCACCGTCAAGAGGCCCGCGGCGTCGGCGTGCGGCGAGCCGAGCTGGGTGAAGTTGGAGTTGCCGGCGTCGTCCTTGCGCAGCACCACGTACGAGCTCGACCCGCGCGTGTGCGTCCACTGCAGCGTCACCGTGTTGCCCAGCGCGCTGGCCTGCAGGTCGACGATCGCGGCCGGCGGCGCCTGGATCACGTACGCCGCAGAGGGGTTGCTGGAGCCTGCGCCGTTGTTCGCGACCACCTCGAACGAATACGTGTAGCCGAGGTCCGGCGTGGGCAGGTCGAGGAAGGTCGAGCTGGGATTGCCCACCTGCTGGTAGCTGCCGCCGTCGATCGACTTGAGCACCGTGTAGCTGCTCGCGCCCGCCGCCGCCGACCAGGTGATGTGGATCTGCTGGCCCTGCGCCGTGACCGTGAGGCCGGCCGGCACGTCGGGCGCGATGGTCGCGCTCACGTCGGCGCTGCACGCGGTGTCGCCGCTGACGTTGCTCGCGTAGACGCGGTAGGTGAACGTGGTGCCCGCGGGCGTGAGGTTCGTGTCATCGAAGGTGATGCGCCCGCCGCCGCCCGGATCGGTGACCGTGTTGACCTGCGTGAGCGACGGGTTCGACGCCGAATCCTTGCGGTAGATCTTGTAGGACGTGGCCGCCTTCGCGCGACCCCAGCCGAGCGTCACCTTGTTGCCCGTGGCCTGCGCCGACAGATCGCCGATGACCGTCGGCGGGGCCGTGCCGGTGAGCGGAGCGGAGGCCGCTCCGGAGCCCGCGGTGTTGCTGGCCTGCACCTTGAGCGCGATGGCCGTGCCCAACGGAGGAACCGGGATGTCGATCGAGGTCGCCGTCGAGGTGCCGGCGCTGGCGTAGCTGCCGCCGTCCTGCGACTCGAACAGCTCGTACAGGCGCGCGCCGGGCACCGCGCTCCAGCTCACGTGCACGCTGGTGGAGGAGCCGGTGGCGGTGAGGTTCGTGGGCGTCCCTGGCAGGAGCTCCATCGACACCAGCGCGGAGAGACCCGAGCCCGCCGCGTTGGTCGCCCGCACCTCATACGAGTAGATGACGCCCGGGGTGAGCTGCCCGCCCGTGTCGACGTACTGGGTGCTGGTGGTCGAGCCGAGGGGCGCGCCGCTGGTGGACACGGTCGAGCTGGTGCCGCGGAAGATGTCGTAGTTGGTGGCGCCGGCCGAGGCGGTCCAGGTGAGGGTGAGCTGGTTCACCCCGGGTGAGATGTGGAAGTCGGTCGGTCCGGCGGGCGCGGCGACGCAGTCGCTGCCGACGAGCTGCGTGCCGGACGGGCAGGTGTACGTGCAGGTCCCCCTCTCGCAAACGACCGTGCCGCCGCCCGTCGCAGGCGCGCAGACGTGACCGCAGCCGCCGCAGTTGTCGAGGTGCCCGTGCGTCAGGTTGGTGCACGTCGCGCCGCAGCCGTCCGGGGTGTCGCCGCTGCACTCCTGCGCGCGCACCACGCAGGTGCCCTTCGTCTCGCCTGAGGGAACGCTGCAGTAGCTGTCCGCGCGGCAGTTCTGATCGGTGCTGCAGGGGATGCCGGCGACCTCCCCGCTGCACGCGCCCACCAGCGCGACGAACATGGCCAACGCAAACGGCTGGACGCGGACGTTCATGAGCTGCCCTCCCGACTTCGTTGCGTGGTCAACGAGTGTACTGCAAGGCGCCGGTCG
>JAFEBC010000287.1 GCA_018266095.1 Deltaproteobacteria bacterium | reverse complement strand
TGGGGATCTCCAGCGCCTTCGACGAGCCCGACTCCGAGAGCGCCGCGTCCAGCTTCTGCATCGGCGGCGGCGTGGGCAGCGCGTAGTCCGGGATCTTGCCGTACAGCGCGCGCGCCTTGGACAGGTCGCCCAGCGAAGCCACCGGCACGTCAGGCGCGAACCGCTTGGCCGCGTCGCTCACCGCCGGCGAGATGCGGCGCTTGGACAGCTCCTGCCCCGCGGGCCACGCCGGCAGCTCCACCACGTGCGTCAAGCGCACCGGCAGCTTGCCCTCGAGCGTCGCGCGGGCCTCGTCGGCCTCCTTGCGCAGCCGCTCGCGCCGCACGCCACGCAGCGGCGGGAAGCGCACGATCGGCACCGCCCGCTTGGGCGCGTCGGGCAGCTTGAAGGCCGCGGTCTGCCCCGGCATCAGCTCGGGGACGATGGGCCCGGCCTGCACACCGGTGCGCTCGGCCTCCGCCATCGCCTTGTCCGCGTCGCTCTTGGCGAAGGCGGCCTCGACCTGCAGCGACGCTGCCGCGACCTCCGGCGTGATCTCGGGCTTGCCCACCTTGGGCGTCCCCGGCGGAGTGAACGCGCGGATGAGCTCGTCGGACAGCGGCGCGCCCTGCGCGAGCGGGAGCTGGCCGACGATGGGCGTGGACGCCGTGCTCGCATCAGCCGCAGGCGGCGGCGCCGAGGTGGCCCCCTGCGCCGGCTCGTCCTTGTCCTTGCCCTTCTTCTTCTTGCCCTTGCCCGTCTGCAGCGCGGGCGTCGGCACCGGGTCCGGCACGCTCTGGGCCTGCGCGGGGATGGGCGGCTGGGACACCGGCGCGAGCGGCGCCACCGGCGGATCCGACTCGGGCGACTGCAACAGCGACAGCGGCACTCCCGGCGCGGTGGGCCCGTCCGGCGACATCCCGCCGTGCAGCGGCGGCGGCACCGACGCGGGCGAATCCGGCCCCAGCCACGACGCGAGCGACGGCTTGCTCGGCGGCTTGGACCCGCCCTCGGCCTTGGTCAGCACCTTCTCGTTCAGGAGCCGCTGCAGCACCGCCAGCGTCGACAGCTCATCGAGCGGCGACCGCTCCAGCACCTCGGAGATCGCGCGGATCCCGTCGATCTGCCGCAGCACGCCGTTGACCTCATCCGGCAGGTCCGCGAGCCGCCGCGCGAGCTCACCGAAGTCCACCTGCAGCCGTTGGGTCAGCGGGAGCTGCTCGGCGATGCGCCCGATCTCGTCCACGCGCCGCATGGCCTCGAGCAGGAGGCCTTGCGTGCCGACCTCGATGCGCGCCTCGCGCTCCACGGGCCCGAACTCCACGCGGAACGTGCCGCCCTCCCAGTTGAGCAGCCGGTAGAACGCGGGCTCGCCCGTCATCGGCCCGAGCTGCGCGTCGATGACCTGGCCGTCCACGACCCAGACCTCGGCCACCTTGTCGTCCCACTGGCAGAACACGACGCCGCTGCGCCGCCACGCCTCGAGCGTCTGGAACAGGTCCACGAGCCCGAGATCGCCCACGCCGCCCGTGAGGGCCGCCGGCGTGCCCTTCTGCGCCAGCCGCTGCTGGTCCTTCTGCACCAGCAGCATGCGGATGCGAGCCGTCACCTCCTTGATGAGGAGCGGCTTGTTCAGGAAGTCGTCCGCGCCCGCCTCGAGCGCGTTCACCTTCACGTGACCGTCCTTGGCCTGCCCCATCAAGAGCACGGGGAGCGCGGCCAGCGCCGGGTCCGCGCGCACGGCCTTGACGAACGCGAGGCCGTCGAGCCCTGGCAGCGCCAGATCGGCCAGCACGAGATCATGCGGCGCCGCGCGGATGCGCCGCAGGGCCTCCGCGCCGTCAGACGCGGTCCCGACCTGGAAGCCCGCCTTGCGCAACGCCACATCGAGGATGCGCAAGCTCCGCGGATCGGCGTCGGCGACGAGCAAACTTTGCTTGGGCATTCAGCGCGTCAGAGTCGTTTGGCGCTGGCGCACTGTCAAGAAGTAACCCCGATCCCCCTGGACCCCCGACAGGCCCCAGATCGGACGAATGTGCTGGCTCGCGCGTTACTTCCGCTTGCCGAACAACAGCCCCGACAGCACACCGCCGCCCTGCTGCTTGCGGCCCTGGCGCATCTCGAGCAGACGCAGCTCCAGCGAGGCATCCGCGTGGTTCGGCTCCAGCTCCAGCGCCTTGCGGAACGCGTCCGCGGCCGAGTCGGGATCCTTGGTGCGCCACAGGACTCCGGCCACATAGTACGTGCGCGCCGACAGGCCCGGAGCCCGCAGCGCCTTGTTGATGAACGTCGCCGCCTCTTCCTTGCCGGCGGGCGAGGTGGCCGGATCGCACATCAGGGCCCACGCCAGCGCCGCCAGCGCGTCCCCGTTCGGATCCAGCTCCACCGAGCGCCGCAGCTTCTGGATGGCCTGCGAGAAGTCCCGCTTCTTGAGCAGGACCTCGCCCATCTTCAGGCCCCTCGCGGCTTCGTCCTTCTTGTTCCGCGCCTTGACGGTGGGGCTCCCGGCCTCGAGGGGCCCCTCGTAGGCCCGGCCCGC
>JAFEBC010000286.1 GCA_018266095.1 Deltaproteobacteria bacterium | reverse complement strand
TGCTCAAGCTCACGAACGACAAGCTCACGGTCGTGCCGTACCACGCCATCCAGAGGATCGATCTTGGCTAGCGTCGCGCCGCTGCTCGCGCGCTGGCCGGTGGTGCTCGAGCTGCCGGTGCAGTGGGGCGAGATGGACGAGCTGGGTCACGTGAACAACGTGATCTACCTGCGCTGGTTCGAGACGGCGCGCATGGAGTACTTCCGCCGCGCGCATCTGTGGGACCGCGTGCGCACGGAGGGCATCGGGCCCATCCTCGCGCGCAGCACCATCGACTACCGGCTGGCGCTGAGCTTCCCCGACGATGTGCGCGTGGCGGCGACGGTGCTCAAGCTGGGTAACACCTCGATCACCATGGGCATGCGGCTGCGCTCGCGGAAGCACGATCGCGCGATCGCCGCCGAGGGCGAGGCCGTGCTGGTGATGGTCGAGTACGCGACGGGCCGGAAGGTGCCGCTGACGCCGGAGATGATCGCGGCGATCGAGTCGCTGGAGGCGACGGCGGCGGACGGCGGGGACCAGAAGGCGGACGCTTAGCTGAGTCACCACTCAGCCATGCGTTGCGACTCGCGACAGCGCCCGACCGCTAGCCCTCCCGCGGCTCCCCCACCCGCACCGCCGTCGGCCCCGGTGCCTCCGCGTGCGCGTGCGGCCCGATCACGAACTTCGTCTTCTCGCGCGCCGCCTTGACCGCCTCCGCGTCCTGCCAGTGCGGCTCGAGCCAGCGCACCATCACGTCCGGCTCCCAGAGGTACGGCTTGCCGTCCAGCATCACGCGCGCGTCTGCCACGGCCTGCGTGGCCTCGATGAGCGGCACGCCCGAGAGGTCGCGGATGAGCGCCTCGAAGCGCCCCTGCCGCTCCGGATCCACGAAGCGCAGATCGTCCTTGCCCGCGTAGGCCGTGTGGAAGCTCGCGGGCCGATACGCGACGCCCTTGAGCTTGAGCCGCAGCGCCATGCGCGTGAACAGCTCGGTGAACTCGCGCGCGAGGCCCAGGCCCGGCATCTCCTGCCCAGGCAGCTTGGGCCGCGCGTCGGTGAAGCGCGCCTTCGGGTGCCGCAGCGTGAGCCAGTGCACGTAGAGGATGGGCTCGTGGTCGATGAGCTGCTTCTCGACCACGGTCTCGACGAGCAGGTGGTCGCCCTCGGCGTCCTTGGCGAACAGGCGCGCAGACTCGCCCACGGCCACCTCGGGCAGCTCGATGCGGAAGTTCTGATACCCGAGCCGCTCGAGCTGCGGCAGGACGCCGTAGCGAAACAGCGCGTGCTCGAGGCCCGTGCGCGAGTAGAAATCGAGGAGCAAGCGCGGCCTCGCCGAGCGCAGGCCCAGGTCGATGGCCACGTCGTCGAGGTCGAGCTTGGTGTCGGGCACCGGGCCCAGCTCTGCGCGCGAGAGCGAGGCGGCCACCGTGGCGAAGTGCTGTCCCAGCGGGTCGTAGCGCGGCGGGATCGGCTTGCGCGACGACACCGAGAGCGCAAGTCCCGTCCCAGCGAGCGCGCGCCACGCCTTGGGCCCGTAGCCGCCCGCGGGCAGCCACACCGAGGGCACGCGCAGGAGCGCGTCGGACACCTTCAAATCGCGCTGGCGGACGCCGTCGAGCGTGAGCGCGAGCTTGCCCAGCGGATCGCCCGCGAGCACGTCCCCGCCCGCGACCACGAAGCAGAGCTGCAGGTCCGTGGGCATGCGCGCGAGCAGCGCGTCCAATGCTGCCAGATACGCCGCGTCATCGGCGTTCGGGATCACCGTCTCGTCCACGCCCGGGAGCGGTCCCCAGTCGCTGCCCGAGATCGAGCCGATCCAGTGCGACGGGTCCTGCTCCAGGCAGTCCGCCGTGCCGTCGGGCGGGTGCGCGTCGAGGTCGAGCACGCCCACGCGGCCCGTGAAGCCCTGGGCCCGCGCCATCGCGATCGCGCAGGCGATGTCGTTGACCGCGCAGAAGCCTCCCGCGCGCGCGCGCCCCGCGTGGTGAAATCCCCCGAGCAGGTTCAGCGAGCGCCGTCCCAACCGCGGCAGCTCCCCCGACAGACAGCTCTTGGTCGCGTCGATGGTCGCGCCCACGGCCAGGCGGATCGAGCGCATCACCTCGTCGACCGGCAGCGCGTTCGGCTCCACCGAGAAGATGCGCCCCAGCTCCTCGGGCCGCGAGATGGAGTCGAGGAACTCCGCGGTGTGCACGCGGCCCAGCTCCTCCCAGCTCGCGAGCCGCGGCTTCCTGAACGCCGACGGCAGCACCGCGGCGCTCTCGACCAGATACCAGGCCACCAGATCGGCCCGGCGTGGCTCGAAGCCCACCGCGCGCTCCAGGCCCGGCAGCGGCAGGCGGTACGCGGGGTCGTAGAAGACCTCCAGCGCGAGCCCGTGCCAGAACCGGCGCCAGCGGTGCACGATCGCGTCGAGAGCCAGAGGGTCGCTGCATGGTATGCGGTTGGGGGTCCAGGGGGAGCGGCAGCTCACCCCTGGTGGAGGTTTCCCAAAGGGAATCCGGATCGTGGAGCGCCGCTTGATCTGGATGGGGTCGGCAGTTCGGAACTGATCCGGTAATGATGATCCGCATGCAGCGCGCCATCCTGCACGTCGACATGGACGCCTTCTAC
>JAFEBC010000285.1 GCA_018266095.1 Deltaproteobacteria bacterium | reverse complement strand
GGCGAGCGGGCCGCGATCGCACAGACCGCGCGGCAGCACGCGCACGAGCTGCGGCAGCTCCGCATTCGCGGGCGCTTGCTCCTTGGCGTAGCGCGCGGACTCATCGCCGCAGAAGAGCGCGAGCATGGCGAGGTCTTCAGAGCCGTAGCGGTCGCGCAGCCGCGTGATGGCAATGGAGAGATGATGCGGGCCCGCGTGCGGATCGAGCGCCTCGCGTTCGTTCACGCCCTCACGAGCGAGCATCGCGAGCGGCACCGTGCGCTGCGCGGCCTCCAGGTTGTCGAGCGCGATCGCGGCCCCGGCGCCGAGCGCATCCTGCGCGGAGAGCGCGTGCACGGGCGGCGGCAAGGGCTTGGTGATCGCGGGCGCTGACTCGTAGATGCCGCCCGTGTAGTACGCGAAGAGCGGCCGCGCGCTGGTGTGCGTGTTGGTGAGCCTGGCGATGGTGAAGCGCAGGAGCGCCCCGGGCGGTGTGTGCGCGAGGCCGGCCCAGATGCAGAGCACGGCCGCCGCGAAGTCGAGCACGCGGCGCACCCCGAAGAAGCGCGGGCGCGGAGGGATCATCGCCACAGCGCGCTCCAATGCGCCGCGCGGAAGATCGCGGCCCAAGCCAGCGGCAAGAGGAACAGCGTGGGCACGAGGCCGGCCAGGATCGTGCGCGGCGTGCGCGGCTCCGAGCGCGCGTCGGCGTACTCGAGGGCGCGGATGAAGACGCGCCAGGCGATGGAGGTGGCGATGACGGCGAACACCAGGATGCCCGCGATGCGCCCGATGCCGGACGCGCCGCCCGCGCCGAAGAGGTGCCGCAGCGACACGAAGAGCTGTCCGCTCACGAGCCGCCGCGTGCCGAACACGCCCGCGAGGCAGAGCGCGAGGGCGATCGGCGCGCGCGTCACCCGCAGGAGCGTGGGCCGCTTCCCGGCGCGCTGGAGGAGCTCCTTGAGCCGCCGCCACTCGTCGAGCTTCTCGTCGTAGCCCAGCATCGGCAACGCCACCACGAGATCCGCGAAGAGCTCGAACGACAGCGCCAGCGCGCGCGCGAACCACGTACGCTCCTCGAGATCGACGAGGTCCACCAAGGGCCGCGTCAATTCCCAGCGCGACACGAAGCCGTCGAAGATCGCGTCGGCTCTGTCGGCGAGCGCGAGGAACTGATCGTCGAGCACATCGGCCGCGGCGTGCACACCGACCGCGACCAGCGCGGCCATCGCCAGCGGCACGAAGGCCCAGCGCAGCTTGTCCAAGATCCCCGCGACGCCGTCGAAGAAGCCGCCGCCGGACGCCTGCGCGGGGCTCACGGCAAGTCATCTCCCGAGTGCGCGTCGCGGCGGGCCAGCGCGGTGGCGATCCACACCACGGCGCCGATGAGCAAGAGTTCGCCCGCGAAGATCCACTCGGTGGCCTTGGGCTTGGCGGACCAGAGCAAGACGAGGCTCGCGCCGATGGCGAGCGCGGGGATGACGATGCCGAACGGAAGCTTCACGCGCCGCGGGAGGTCGGGCTTGCGCAGGCGCAGCACCAGCGTCGCCAGCGCGGTGCCCGCGTAGCCAGAGAGGATGACCACGTTCGACGCGTCGACGAGCGAGGTGTAGCCGAGCAGGATGGCGAGGCCCGCGGCGATGAGCGTGGACACGCCGATGGCCGCGCCCGGCGTGCCGAAGCGCGTGCGCTGACGCAGACGCCGGCTGAGCACGCCGTCCTCCGAGAGCGCCACGATGTAGCGCGGCGCCACGAGCGCCACGCCCGCGCAGTAACCGAGCATCGACAACAGCGCGGCGACCCCGATGAACGGCGTGCCGATGGGCCCGAAGAGCACCTGCGCGGCGTCGAGGAGCGGATGGTTGTGCTGCGTGCCCGCCGGCTGCACGAGCACAAGGCCCGGCACGGTGGCGAGCGCGGTGAGCTGCAGGATCACGTAGAGCGCGGTCGCGCCCAGGAGGCTGAACACCAGCGCGAGCGGGATGGTGCGCCGCGGCTCCTTCACCTCGCCCGCGGGCACGGCCGCGTAGTCGAAGCCCGACATCATGAACACGGAGAGGAACGCCGCGCGCGCGACGCCCTCGGTCCAGGTGATCGCCTCTGCCCCCGGCGCGAGCTGCGGCGTGTCGAACACCTGCGCGAGGAGCGACGACGGCACGCGCGCGAGCCCGACGATGGCGAGCAGCACCAGCGGCGCCACCTTCACCACCGAGAGCACCGTCGAGGTGCGCCCGCCCAGCTTCACGCCGCGCAGGTTGAGCGCTCCGAAGCCCACGATCACGAGCACGGCCATCAGCGTGCGGCCCTGGGGGATCAGATCGATCTGCGGCACCACCCGCGCCAGCGTGCCCGAGAACCCGACCGCCACCGCCGCGAGGCCGAGGATGCCGGTGGCTGCGCCGAACCAGCCCGCCGCGAAGCCGAGCAGGGGCCCGAAGGCCTCGCGCGCATAGATGGTGGGCCCGCCCGAGCGATCGAACATCGACGCCAGCTCTGCGAAGCACAGCGCGATGACGCCGCACAGGATGCCGCACGCGAGCACGCCGAAGACGCTGGCCGCACCCGAGCGCGCCGCCAGCGGGCCGACGAGCAGGTACACGCCGGAGCCGATGATGCCGTTGATGCCGATGCCCAGGACGTCGGCGAGGCCCAGGGTGCGGTGCGCGGTGGAGTTCTCGGTGGCCATGCGTTGAGGCGACAGTACACCGCTCCAGAGGACGACCGCGCGCCGATCGTTGTACGCTTGGCGGCATGCACTCTTTCACCCGCGCCCTGGCTCTCTGTTGCGCCGTCGTGTTCGCCGCTCCCGCCCTCGCCGACTCGAGCAAGGTGGTCGCGGTGCTCGACTTCAAGAGCAAGCTCAAGGGCAAGGAGGCCGAGGAGGTCGACCCGATCTACCTCGCCAACGTGGTGCGCTCGAAGGCGCTGGAGTCCGGCGCGGGCCTCAAGGTGATGACGCGCGAGAACATGCTCGTCCTCGTGCAGGCGCAGGGCAAGACGCTCGCGGAGTGCGAGGGAGAGTGCGAGGTCGACACCGGCCGCCGCCTGGGCGCGGACCTCGTGGTCTCCGGCGAGCTGCTCAAGTTCGGCAGCAAGTACAAGCTCGACATGCGCCTGCACGACACGCACGACGGCCGCATGGTGTCGGGCGCGCAGGTCAGCGGCAAGACGCTCGACGAGCTCGACGACGCGATGCCGGACAACGTGCGCAAGTTGTTCGCGGCCCTGACCCCGGTCGCCGCTCCAGTCGCGCCGCCACCCGCAGCCGCCACGCAAGCTCCCGCGCAGACGGCCGCCTCAGCGCCGCATCAATCGCCAGTGACCGCGCCGCCTCCCCCTCCCGCGCCCGCCGCCGCTGCGCCCACGCCCTCCTCGGTCGAGGCCGCGCTCAACGGCTCGTGCAGCGACAACACCCACTGCTTCGTGCAGAAGCAGTGCCGCGAGAGCGCCAAGGACTGCTTCTCGCTCGCCAGCGCGTACGGCTACGGCAACTTCGGCATCACCAAGTCGCCGGAGATGGCGCAGATGATCTACGCCTACGGCTGCCGCACCGGCGCGGACTTGAACGCCTGCATCATGGCCAAGATGGGCACCAAGGACGACGACGAGAAGAAGGACTTCATCGCCCGCGCCCGCGCCTCCGCGCGCAAGGGCTGCGACGCGAACAACCCGATGGTCTGCTACTCGCTGGAGAAGTCGGTGGAGGCCGACCAGGCGAACGTGAAGTACGCGCACGAGAAGATCGCGAGCCTGTGCCGGGACAAGGACAACGTGCAGGCGTGTCACTACGCGATCGACTCGCAGTACGACGCGCCGGAGCGGCAGTGGGCGCTGAACAAGATGCGGCAGTTGTGTGCGGACGGGAAGGACGACGCCTGCACGTTCATGAAGATTTACAAGAAGTAGAACGGCCGCTCAGGCTGAAGCGAGGAGTGCTGTCAACTCTGCGCAGAAGGCGTTGAGCGAGTAGGCATCGTCAGGAATTCCAGTCGCGGAGCAGGTCCCAATTGCATCGCTCATGTCGTTGGTCGTTGGCTCGTAGCCAAACAGTTCGCCAAGTCGCGCTTGTGCCGCCTTCACTGTCTTGCCTTCGGTTCGCCGCTCTCCTTTGCAAGCCAGGACCCAAGCCTCGATGCATTCGATCGCGACCCCGCCGCAGAGCCGAAAGTCAGAGAACAGGGTGCGCGCGGCTTGCTTTGCTGCGCGCAGATCCGCCTCGCGCCCTTCGTCGCCATCCCTGTCGCGAACGAAGACAACTGCATCGATGTCGGCCTCGGACTCCCTGAGGTCCTGAAGGGCACGAAGTACGCCACGTTGCTCAAGGCCGGCGTGATTGCCAGCCCGATATTGCGTTGACTTGAGCGCTTTCCAGATGCGCGCGTCGCGGATTACCCAATCGCTTCCGCACCGGCGAAGGAGAGCCTCGATCACTCCAACGCGACTGTCCTTCTCGCGGTAGGCGGGGTGCGCAGCCCATCGGCCCAGATCATTCGGCCCTTCCCCCAAGAGCAGGATGTTCACGTTCCGAGGGCTCCCTTGCGAGCGGTGCCTTTCAGGAGAGGCGCTTCGTCAGCACCGTTTGCGTAGCTCAGCCACAATTCGCCCAGAGCGTAGATCTGACTACGCTCATCGAAGCGTGGCGTGCTCTTGAGTGCAGTAGCAATGGTCCCGCGTTCACGGTCCCTGGTCACCACAGTAACTTCTTCTGGTTTGAGTTCGTTGACTACAAGCGGGCTATGTGTGGCGATGATCACTTGAGACCCGCTCGTTGAGATCTCCCGAAGAATTCCCATGATCTCTGCGATACGCGAGGGGTGCAGACCTGTTTCGGGCTCTTCAATCAAGAGGACCGAGGCTCCCTGCAGGTGTCTCAGCGCAGCGTAGCCGAGGAAGTACAGCATTCCTTCGCTCATCTGTGTCGCCGGGACTTCGGTGCCATCGAACAAGGTAACCGACAGCACCTTCTCGTTGGCGCTGATGGCCTGTAACTTCAGGGTCTTGACCGTCGGGAACAACTCGCAGAAGCGTCTGCGAATCTCCTCGTAGCCTTCGCTCACATGGTCTCGTAGGTAGTCGTACACACTCGGCAGCCCAGACCCTCTTTCAGTCAGAAACTTCAGTTGCTGGTCCCTAGTGAAGAGGCCGCCGCCCGCCCGCAGGCGATCCGCCTCGAAGCGCACCAGCCTTGCGCCTGAAAGCCACCTAGCCTCTTTCAGGAAGGCTGGATCGCGAAGCCCAGGCCCAATCATCAAGGTATTGCGGTTCGGATCGAGCCAACTCGTTTCCTGAGTGCCGGGCTTGATACGGGTCCCAGCGAGACTCCGAGCGTATTCGATACCTCCGCTCAACCCGACTTCGAGGCTTGCAGCGCTGTCGAAGCGAAACGGCATTGCACCCGTAGTGGCCGCGTCAACCACATCCTGAATCCCCCTCAGGATCGTGCTCTTCCCGCTGTCGTTCGGCCCAATCAACGCATGCAGCGGCGTCAGCGCCAGCTCGACCTTCTTGAGTGGCCCATAGTTCTCCGCTGAAAACTTCTCGATCACAATCGCTCCGCTCTCGTCACGCGCCAGAGCCTAGACCCGCTTGCCTCAGGCTCAAAATTCCGCGCCGAAGGGCGCAAGAGCCGATCCTACAGCGGCACGTTCCCGTGCTTCCGCTTCGGCACCTCCGCCCGCTTGTTCTTCAGCATCATCAGCGCCCGGCACAGCCGCGGCCGCGTGTCCTCCGGGAGGATGACCTCGTCCACGTACCCCAGCTCCGCCGCCTTGTACGGATTGGCGAACGTGTCCCGGTACGTCTTCACCAGCGCGGCCTTCGCCTCCACCGCGCCGCCCTCCTTGGACTTCTGGTCGAGCTCCTTGCGGAAGACGATGTTCACCGCGCCGTCCGGGCCCATCACGGCGATCTCGGCGGTCGGCCAGGCGAGGTTCACGTCGGCGCGGATGTGCTTGGACGCCATCACGTCGTAGGCGCCGCCGTAGGCCTTGCGCGTGATCACGGTGAGCTTGGGCACCGTGGCCTCGGCGAAGGCGTAGAGCAGCTTGGCGCCGTGGGTGATGATGCCGCCCCACTCTTGCGAGGTGCCCGGCAGGAAGCCCGGGACGTCCACGAAGGTCACGATGGGCACATTGAACGCGTCGCACGTGCGCACGAAGCGCGCGGCCTTGCGCGAGGCGTCGATGTCGAGCACGCCCGCGAGCACGGCAGGCTGATTGGCCACGATGCCCACGCTGCGCCCGCCCAGGCGCGCGAAGCCGACGACGATGTTCTTGGCGTAGTGCTCGGCGACCTCGAGGAAATGCTTGTCATCGACAACTGATTTGATGACCTCCTTGATGTCGTACGGCTTGTTCGGGTTCTCGGGCACCACCGTCTTGAGCGACTCGTCCTTGCGGTCCGGCGGGTCCTGCGTGGCCACGAACGGCGGGTCGTCCAGGTTGTTCGAGGGCAGGAAGCTCAAGAGCTCGCGCAGCGTGCGGATCGCGCCCGCCTCGTCCTCGCAAGCGAACTGGGCCACGCCGCTCTTGGCGTTGTGCGTCTGCGCGCCGCCGAGGTCTTCCTTCGAGACCTCCTCGTGCGTGACCGTCTTGATCACGTCGGGCCCGGTGATGAACATGTAGCTCGTGCCCTTGGTCATCACGATGAAGTCGGTGATGGCCGGCGAGTACACCGCGCCGCCCGCGCAGGGCCCGAGGATGGCCGACAGCTGCGGCACCACGCCCGACGCCTGCACGTTCCGATAGAAGATCTCGGCGTAGCCCGCGAGCGAGACGACGCCTTCTTGAATGCGCGCGCCGCCCGAGTCGTTCAGGCCCACCACCGGGCAGCCCGTCGACACCGCGAGGTCCATCACCTTGCAGATCTTCTCCGCGTACGCCCCCGAGAGGCTGCCGCCGAAGACGGTGAAGTCCTGCGCGAACACGAACACCTGCCGGCCCTCGACGGTGCCGTAGCCGGTGACCACGCCGTCGCCGAGGATGGTCTTCTCGGCCATGTCGAAGTCGTCGCAGCGGTGCGTCTTGAACTTGTCCAGCTCGAAGAACGAGCCCGGGTCCAGGAAGAGCTCGATGCGCTCGCGGGCGGTGAGCTTCTTCTCCTGGTGCTGCTTGTCGATGCGCGCCTGGCCGCCGCCCAGCTCGGCCTGCGTGTCGAGCGCCTCCAGCTTCTCGCGCGGCGAGAGGTGAGAGAGCCGCTCAGCGCGGGCCATCGACGAGAGCCCGCTCGGCGGCTCGGGAGGGATCTGCGCTGCGCTCTTTCCGGCAGTGGGTTCGCTCATGGGGACGGAAACCTACTGCGAGAGCAGCGTGCGCGGAAGCGGTTCGCGCGGCGCGCGGCGGGAGACGCCTTCGATCCGTTGTGGTACGAACCTTCCTGATGCTCCAGCGCGCACTCTTCGTCCTCGCGTGCGTCTCATTCACGGGCTGCGCCTCGACGTTGGCCGAGGGGCTGCGCTCGGATCGCCGCGACACCGCCCCGTTCACCGAGCACCTCATCGACGAGCGCGCCTCCGAGTTCACCTGGCTCAGCGAGAACGTCACGCAGACCGTCCACCTGCGCGGCGAGGTGCTCGAAGGCAGCGAGGGCATGGATCCGGCGGGCGTCCAAAGCCTCACGCGCGAGGAGCTTGAGAAGGCGCGCAGGCTGGTCGTGGACGCGCTCAACGGCGCGCTGCACGCCAAGGCCGGCGACGAGGTCTCCAAGCGCATGCGCATCCGCGTGTCCAACGGCCTCGGCGTGAGCGTGGCGCCGCTGGGAGCCTGCCTCGTGGTGCTGACGCTGCTCGGCTGCCCGGTGGGCTACACCGACCAATCGATCGAGCTCACGCTGGAGGCGCACGGCAAGGTCTACCAGGGCCACGGCAACGGCCGCGCGTGGCTGTTCCTCTACTCGCTGGACGGCTCCGATCAACTTGCGCTCGGCCGCGCGCTCGGCGAAGCGCTCGACGAGGTCCTCGCCAAGGCCCGCGCGGGTGCCAAGTGATCGCGCGCGCGACCCTCATGCTCCTGTCGTTCGCCGGCGCGCTCGCGTCGGTCTCCTGCACGCCGCCCGGCACGCATCCAGCCGCGATCGTGCATTCGGAGTCGACCGACGCGTTTCCGGTGAATTGGGAAGGTCAGCGCACCAACGTCCCGCCGCCCCTGCCGCCGCCCGCACCGGCTCCAACGAGCGCGAATCCGCCGGCCGCTGCGCTCGGACCCGCGGCGCCCCCTGGGACGCGCCTGCGCATCCAGCCTCGTCAGCTCGTGGCCGTGCTCGAGCTGCGCACCAAGCTCAAGGGCCAGGACGCCGACGACGTCGACGCCGCCTACTTCGGCAACCAGGTCCGCGCGCAGCTCAAGCTGGGCGCCCCCGACGCGCAGGTGATGACGCGCGAGAATGTTCTCGTCATGCTGCAGGCCCCCGGCAAGACCCTGGCCGACTGCGAGGGCGAGTGCGAGGTCGACACCGGCCGCCGCCTGGGCGCCGACCTGGTCATCTCCGGCGAGATCCTGCGCGTGGGCACGAAGCTCAAGATTGACCTGCGCCTGCACGACACGCACTCGGGTCAGCTTCTGCAGGGCGCCACCGTCCAGGGCAAGTCCGTGGACGAGCTGGACGCCGACCTGCCCCGCGCCGTGCGCGCCCTCATCACGCAGTAGTTGCGCCTGCAATGGTTGCGTGAGGCAAGGGTTTTCCCTCCGTAACTTCCCCACCCGCAACAGTTCCGGTATCCGACCTTTGTGCGGACACGTAACGTCGAGGCAACATGAACAAGACCTTCGCCACGATCCTGTCGGGCGCCCTCTCTGGCACCCTGCTCGCAGCCTCCGCCGCCCACGCCTTCCAGGCCACCGAGCACAAGCGGCTCGGCGACGAGGCCTACGTCGCGGCCATCAAGAAGTTCACGAGCGAGCGCGGCAAGTTCGGCCTCTCCGACGCGCAGCGCCTCAACTGGAGCGGCCCGGGCACCATCTACGCCGGCACCGTGGATCCCAAGGGCGAGGTCGGCTACCTCACCTTCGGGGATCTCGTCTCCATCTACGGCGACATGGTCGCAAGCTACGAGGAGCTCAACCGCCCGCAGTCCAAGGCGCTCATCGCCGAGTGGCGCGACGTGGCCCGCACCGACAACCTCTCGCGCAACAAGGACGTGAACCGGCGCGAGATGGAGCTGGCCTACGTCAACGAAACGCACTTCGCGGGCAAGGCCGTCGACGCTTACGTGGCCTGGCATCAGAAGGCGCTCGATGGCGCCGCGCAGGGCGGCAAGAACGGCCTCTGGTCGTCGCTGCACTACGAGGCGCTGGCGCTGCACAGCTTCACCGACCTGTACGCCGTCGGCCACATGATGATCGACCGCGACGCGACCATGAAGCTCTTGGCCGCCGCCAAGGCCGAGGACAAGGTCGGCTACGCGCTCATCGACGACGGCATCAAGCAGTTCTTCGAGGCCAACATCGATCTGCTCAAGGGCGCGACCGACGAGGTGAAGGGCAAGTACCTGCTCGGCTTCTACGCGAATTTTTATCACAACGGCTTCAACTACTGGGGCGCCAAGGTCTCCAACCTGAACGGCCAGACCTGGCAGGCCTACGGCGATCACCGCCTCAAGGACAGCCCGCAGCACGAGCAGATCATCGTCACCGCCGCCGCCGAATCGATCGACCAGGTGCTGCAGACGGCCGTAGGCAAGCCACCCGCCGCCAACAACCGCTTCATGGCGCTGCGCTACCTCCCCGTGCGCTTCACCAACGCCGCCTGCTCGGTGAGCCTGCAGCAGGAGCAGAAGACGGTGCTCAACGCGCTCATCAAGGAGAACACGAAGATCATGAACGACGGCGGCATCGACGCCTCGCTGCTCAAGAAGCAGAAGGTCGCGGATGGCACGGTCGCGTACCTCGCGGAGATCAAGAAGTACTGCGGCCCGAGCTGCGCGGGGAAGTAGCCGCTCTCCAAAGCAGTGTGGCTGCTCGCCCGGGCGATCGTGCTCGGGCGATGATTCACCGCAGAGTAACCGTGTTGTTCGTCAAGCGACCTCCGTGGACCAGTGACGCCGATCGCGCAGCATGGCGTTGAGGATGACGATGAGCTTGCGCATGCAAGCGGTGAGAGCCAGGCGAG
>JAFEBC010000284.1 GCA_018266095.1 Deltaproteobacteria bacterium | reverse complement strand
GGATTCGGCGCCGGCGTCGAGGAAGGGCGCCTCCTCGTCGGGCGCGGCGGCCGTGGTCGGCGCCAGGAGGGCGGCGGCGAGCGGCGCGACGGCCGTCAGCGCGGCGCACGACCCGACACCGATGGCGAGGGTGCCCAGGGCGTCGCGGCGGCTCTCGGTGGGCGCCGTCGGACTGACGAGCTGCGTGCTGCCGTCTCTGCCGGGGTCCATGAGGCTCCCCGTGGATGCGGCCGCCGAATTCAGCGATGCGGACTGCAGGAGATTACGACAAGACGGCCCGCTCGGCCTTGTCCTGGAGGTCGGAGTTCAGCTTCGGTACCGGGCGAGCGTGGCGGCCACCGCGTCACGCAGCGCGGCGCGGGCCTCGGGCGGATGGACGATCGCGGCCTCGCCCACGAACGACATGGCCAGCGAGATGGCGTACGCGGGGCCCGCCGCGGACAGGTCGATCTCGACGCCGCCGCCCTCGAGCGGACGCGCCTTGGTGCCCCAGCGCGAGCTCGCCCAGGCCGCCGCCAGAGGGGAGAACCGCAGCGTGATGTGCCCGCCCGCGCCTGTGGGGAAGAACATCTCGTCACGCTCGAACAGCTTGGGATCCAGCGGCCCCGGATCCGCGAACGCCTGGCCTGTCTCGCGCACCGCGCGCACGCGATCGACCCGGAAGGTCCGCGTGGCCGCCCGCACCGCGTCGAACCCGTAGAGGTACCAGCGCCCGCCATGATCGACGACGGCCCAAGGGTGGAACAAGCGCTCCTCGAATGCGCCGCGGCCCTCCTTGTCGT
This sequence comes from Deltaproteobacteria bacterium, assembly GCA_018266095.1. Taxonomy (GTDB): domain Bacteria; phylum Myxococcota; class Myxococcia; order Myxococcales; family 40CM-4-68-19; genus CAIWCD01. Next base: position 2,917 of record JAFEBC010000284.1, on the reverse strand, counting down.
ACTCGACCGCGAGCTCGCGGCGGCTCTGCGCGGCCGCGCGGATCTTCTCCAGCAAAGGCTGCGTGCCCACCGGCGGCGGCGTGGCCGTGGTCACGCGCTGGGCCAGCGCCGAATAGAGCTGACGCGCCGGTCCCGGGAGCGACCCCGTGAGCTTGCCCAGCGCCGCCGACACGGCCGGATCCGCGGGCGCCGCCTCCTGCGCGGCCGCGGTGAGCGCGAGCGCCTCGAGCACGGTGAGCTGCGGGGGCTTGGAGAACGACTGATCGAGCGTGACGTGCACGCGGTTCTTCTCGTCGATGGAGATGTCGATGAGGTTGTCGGGCGTGAACGGCGGCCGCCCCACCAGCGAGAGCAGGTCGATGTCGGCGAGCAGCTCGGCGGGATCCAGGCCCAGCTCGTGCGCGAGATCCTCGACCTTCACGCCCGGACGCTTGCGCGCGGCGGGCACGATGAGCAGCAGCCTGCGCAGGCGCTCGCGCTTGTCCGGCGGCACCGCGGACGACTCCGGCGGCGGCTTGCTGCGCGGGCGCTTCAGCGGCTCGTTGGCGGCGGGCGTGGTGATCGGCGGCGCCTCGCTGGGCACGGCCACCGGCGCGGCTTCGAGCTGCTTCTGCAGCCGCGTGAGCTCGTCGACCACCCGCGCGCGCGCCGCCTCGGGCGCCTCCAGCCACACGCGATCGCCGAAGGACAAGAGGTGCGGGATGAGGCCCTGCAGGTACGAGATCTTCTGCGTGGTCCGCGCTCCGCCGCCCTCGAGCGCCTGGATCGTCGCCGGCGCCGCGTCGAACTCGCGCTCGGCCAGCAGCTCGGAGCCGCTCGCGAAGCGCAGCGTGACCTCCGTCTGCTCGGAGCCGGCCCAGTGCCACGGCCGCGCGCCCGCCACCTCGCCCGCGTCGAAGCCAGCCGGCACCTCGAAGTCGGGCTGGTTCGGCCGCTGCTCGTTGACCTGCAGGTCCTCGACGCGGTCCACGAGGAACACGCGCAGCGCCTGTCGCAGGTGGCAGAACGCGACCAGCCGCCACGCGCCCGCGCGGAACGCGAGGCCATAGGGATCGACGTCGCGCTCGGTCTGCTGCGACGACTCGGGCCGGAAGCCCACGCCGCGGTAGACGAGGTGCACCTTCTTCTTGCGCGCGACCGCGCCGCCCAGCGCCCGCAGCTTGCCGGCCCGCGCCGGATCGCCGGGCCGCACCACCAAGAGCCGCCGCGCGCCCGCCTGCACGTTCGCGTCGCCGAGCTTCTTCGGGTCGCCCGAGAGCGAGATCTTGCGCAGCGCGTGCGCCAGGTCCTGCGCGAAGGGAAAGTCCCGCGCCGCGATGGCCGCCGCGCCCGCCGCGTAGAGCGCCAGCGCCTCCTCGGGAGTCAGCTTGGGATCGTCGAGGAAGAACGCCTTGCGATCGATGCGATAGCCGCCGAGCTCGCGATCGTCCCCGGCCTCGACGTACTCGATCGGCACACCGAGCTGGATGAGCTCGACCTTGTCGCGCTCGAGCTTGCGCGTGGCCGCCGCTTGCGACCCGCCGTAGTCGTCGGGGAAGTGCTCGCGCAGCTCCGCAAACGGCACGAGCTCGCGCGCGTCGAGGAGCAGCGCCACCAGATCCAGCAGCCGCTCGGTCCGTTCCATGACTCTCGTGCCGCTCGTGCCCGCTAGCTCGCGGGCGCGGCCGCCGGTGGCGCTTCGTCGAGCGACCACTGGATGGCGGAGATGTTGTCGGCCGGGATCTCGACCTTCTTGCCGGCGAGCGGACCGTCCTCAGTCCCGATCACGAAGTAGCTGTCGCCTTCCTTGTCGATGCGGGCGATGCCGGGTCCGATCTGGATGACCGTGATGTTCGGGTGGACGGGAAAGCGCAGGTAGATGATCTCGATCGAGGCGGCCAAGTTCCCTCCGGAGCGAACGGATGTCGTATCGCCTCGCGTGCGCGGCGGTCAACAGCATTCGGTGGCGCTCAAGGGGGTTGGCTCGTTGGATCGTGCTAGGAGAGTCGGCGGCATATGCACAAACCACAGGGCCTGTTCGGGACCATTTGCGTCGCGCTGGGGGCGATGGGCTGGGGCACGTGGGCCCTGTTCGTGCGCGGCCGCGATCTCGCGCCCGTGTGGCTGTCGGCGATGATCCTCGTCGTCATCGCGGCCTGCAGCCTGCCGCTCGCGCTCACGGGCAAGGGCCGCCCGCACCAGAGCCCGCGCCCGGCCCGGATGTGGTGGCTCCTCGCGCTCCTCGGCTTCTTCGACGCGGGCAACTACATCCTCTACTTCGGCGCCGTGCAGCGCGGCCCGCTCGCGGTGGCCGTGCTGACGCACTACCTCGCGCCCGTGGTGGTGGCGGTCGCGGCCCCGCTCGTGCTCAAGGAGAGGCTCGGCGCCCGCACGCCCGTCGCGCTCGCCATCTCGCTCGGGGGCCTCGTGCTGCTGGTCCTCGGCGCGGGCGGCTTCACCGGACACGCGGGCACCACCGCGCTCCTCGGCGGCGGCAGCGCGTTCTTCTACGGCGCCAACACGCTGCTCTCGAAGAAGCTCTTCACCGACTTCAGCCTGCTGGAGGTCCTCGGCTGGCACGTGCTCGTGTCCGCGCTGCTGTTGGTCGTGGTCGCGCAGGTCCAGTGCCTGCCCATGCCTCCGGTCGCGCTCTTCCTCTGGAAGCCGCTGCTCGGCGCGGTCCTCCTCGGCGTCGGCTGCGCGGTGCTCTTCTACCTCGGGCTCGATCGCATCCCGGCCCAGCGCGCCGCCGTGCTGACGTACCTCGAGCCCGTGGTCGCCGCGCTGGTGGGCTTCGTCTGGTTCGCTGAGCCGCTCTCGCCGCTGGGCCTCGCGGGCATGGCCCTGATCGTCGCGAGCGGCGTGGCAGTGGCCCTGCAGGACGGTTAGGGGCCCCGAGCGCCGCTGCCTCATCCCGCGCGATTTATCGAGTGACCTC
>JAFEBC010000283.1 GCA_018266095.1 Deltaproteobacteria bacterium | reverse complement strand
TGGCGTAGGGGGAATTCGTGACCCCTTGGGCGCACCCGACGCGCAGGTCGGTGGGCAGGTACCACCCCAGCACCACCTCGGCGCGCAGCTCGCCGCCCACGCCCACATTGAGCTGCGCGTCGTGCCGGCTGAAGGTGAACGCGTCGCCCACGTCACTGAAGACCGCGAAGTGAAGCCGCCGTAGGAACACGGGCAACGTCCACGCTCCCGCCTCGATGTCCGCGAAGGGGAAGCGATACTCCACCGTGGCGAGCCCGTACTCCTCGCCGCCGAACGCGCCGCCCATGAAGCCGCGCAGGACGCGCGAGGGCGCCGCCGTGGGATTCACGACTGCTTGGATCAAGTCGGTCTGCTGGAAGCCGCCCAGCGAGAACAGGTGCCGCTCGGAGAGGTCGCCCTGCGAGAGGCCTCCCGAGAGGCGCACGGCGAGCACGTGGTGCAGGGGCTTGCCGCTCCACGTCCACGGCAGCGCGAAGTAGCGCGCGTAGGCCGCCGAGGCCTGCCAGAACGAGAAGTTGCTCCCGAGCGCGGGGTCGGCCACGCGGAAGTTCAAGGTGAAGCGCTGGCCCTCCTCGGTGCTGATCGAGCGCGCGAAGCGGAACGCGTCCGTGTACGAGAAGCCGAGATAGAGGTCGGCCTGGAAGCCGTCGGGCGGCGCGCGGTGGAAGGGGTCGACGTCCCGGGCGAGGTGCAGCAGCTCGTATCCGGCCGTGAGCGAGAACGCGCGCGCGTAGCTCGACCAGGGGACGCTCAGGTACGCGGCCGTGAAGAGCTGGCGCTCGGCGTTGTAGGGCAGCCCCGCGGGCACCACGAGGTCGCGCGAGAAGCTCAGGGTCAGGTCGGGGTACAGCGTGTGGTTCGTGTAGTTCAGCGTCCAGCCGGGCTCCTTGGAATCCACGCCTACCCACGCAGTCGCCGACCACTCGTGGCGCCCCACGGAGTCGGTGCCGCTGGAGAACGCGCCGATGGTGCTGCCGATGGCGTCCACGCCCGCGTACGGGAGCCACCACTTGGGCAGGAGCGTGGGCAGCGGATTGTACGGGCGCGCCGGAAACAGCTCGTCGGCGGGCCTTTGGAACGGCTCGGGACGCTCGCTGTCCGCGAGCGCGCGGCCCGCCGGCTGGAGCGCGTCGAGGTCGACGGCGATGCGCGCGAGATCGTACCCGCGCGGCCCGTAGTGGATGAACGCGAGCTGCGTCTGATCCGGCGACAGCTCCGGCTCGAAGGCGCCCGTGACCACGCGCGTGATGCGCAGGAGCGCGCGGTCGGCGAGGCGCAGCGCGTAGAGATCGTACACGCCCGAACGGTCGCTCGAGAACAGCACGTAGCGCCCGTCGCTGCTCCAGCTCGGATCGCGCACGATGGCCCGGTCGCTCGTCAGCTCGGTGAACCCCGCGCCGTCGCGCCCGATGAGCCGCAGGGACCACGCCGCGTGCCCGTGATCGATGAAGGCGATGAGGTTCCCATCGGGAGAGAAGCGCGGCGAGCCCACCGGCCCGCGCTCGGGGTCCTCGTACAGAATCGTGGGCTCCGCGCCCTCCGTCGCGTGCGCGTCCAGCAGGCTGATGGCCGTGCGCCCGCCTGCGAGCCGCTGCACGAACGCGATCGAGCCATCGCGCGCCACCTCGGGCTCCGAGGCGCGCAGGCCTCGCGTGAGCCGCGTCGAATCGCCCGTGACCGGCTCGAAGCGATACAGATCCGACAGCGTCACGAACTCCTGGAACACCTCGGGCCGCGCGTACACGAGCGCGCCCTCCGGCGTCACCGCGAGCCGCATCTCGGAGAAGCCCGTGGTCAGCCGCTCGTCGCCCGGCGCTGTCTGGCCCGCCAGCTTCTTCCCGGGCTCGCAGCACGCACCCACGGGCAGCACGCGCAGCTCGGCCTTCCGGTCCGGCCCCTGGCTCGAATAGAACAGCCGCGTCCCGTCGCGGCTCCAGCGCGGACTCTCCACGTACTCGCCGAGCCGCGTGAGCAGCTCCACCTTCGTCTCGCCGCCCGCGCGCACCTCCGCCGACACCGCGCGCGCCTTCGCCAGCTCGTTGGCCTTGTACTCCTCGAAGAGCTCCACGTACGTCTTGCCCAGCACGTGGCCCGCCGAGAGGTTCATGCCCAGCGGAATGAACCGCGCGCCATAGTCGTGCGACAGATCGCGCAGCGCGCCCGGGCCGTAGTGGTCGTTGATCCACGCCAGGAACCGCGCGCCCACCGTGTACGGGATGTTCCCGCGCGGAAACTGCAGGATCGGGTTCGAGATCTGGTCGAGGCGCGGAAACGTCCCCGAGAGCAGCTCCGTGCGCACCAGCATCGACTCGAGCGACGAGCGGATGCGCCCCGCCGACGACACGCCGCTCTCGGACAGCACCGCGAGCCCCTCGATGAACCAGTTCGGCTGCGCGCCGTTCGGGATCCACAGCTTGCCGAAGAGCTGATTGGCCACCTCCGGGATGCCGCCCACCGTGTCCAGGTGCAGGATGTGCGTGTACTCGTGGCTGATGAGCTCCCAGGCCCAGTCGTCGAAGTCGGAGAGCGTCGAGCGCGCGTCGGGCGGCGGCGCGTAGGCGTGGATCTCGTTGTAGTAGAGCGGCGTCGCCGAGCCGTTGGCGTCGTCGGTGTCGTCGTTGAGCACGATCTGCGTGCGCTCGCGCGGCGTGTGATCGAGGAGCGGCACGAGCCTTCGGTGCGCCTCCTCCGCGAGCTGCGCGAACCGCAGCGCCAGCTTGTAGTTGCCCTGCGAGTAGTGGACCTCGAAGTGCGGCGTGTCGAGGGTCTGCCAGTCGTAGCGCGGATCCGGCGCTGCCTGGGCGGGCAGGGCGAGGAGCGCGATCGCGAGCAGCGAGACCTGCGCGTGCCCGAGCGCGTGCACGAGGCGATCCGCGAGCGTCCTCAGCGCGGCGCGCGCGAGCGTCATCGAGCTAGAGCCCACGCCCGACGAGGCACATCGCCTACGAGGCCTTCATCGCCGGCGCCAGCGTCTTCTGCACCCGCGCCAGGAACTTCTCGATGCGCAGGCTCACCAGCTCCGGGTGCTCGATGATCGACGTGTGCGTCCCGCCCGGCACCGTGCACATCTCCGAATCCGGGATGCGATCGTGCATCTCCTCGGACAGCCAGTACGGCGTGAACGTGTCGTTCGTGCCCGCGACGATGAGCGTCGGACACTTGATCTGCGGCAGGTGGTCGTACGCCGAGTGCTCGCCCGCCTCGAGCAGCATGCCCAGGAACACGCGCGGATCCATCCCCGCCAGGTGGTCGAAGTAGGGCAGGAAGTCGTCGCGCCGCACGAGGCTGCCGTTCACCTCGAACCGCGTGGCGATCTGATACGCGAGCTCGCCGCCGCTCATGCTGCGCCAGACGATGCCCATCGCCTGCGGCCACTTCTCAGCCGCCTGCATCATGGGCGGGATGAGCGTGCGCAGGATGCGCGAGTCGTGGAAGGTGTCGAGCGGCAGGCCGTGCGAGCCGCACATGACGATGATGCCCTGCACGAGCTCCGGGTGCCGCCGGTGGAACTCCAGCACCACCTGCACGCCCATCGAGTACCCGACCAGCACGCACTTGGACGTGCCCGTGGCCTTGAGCACCGCGAGCAGATCGCTGCACAGGTCGTCGAAGGTGACCTTCTTCAGGTCGCGCGGGATCCCGCTGCGCCCGTGCCCGCGGTAGTGCCAGCGCACGATCTTGTGGTCCGCGGCGAAATCACGCACGAGGTACTTCCACGCGTACCCGTCGCAGCCGATGCCGTCACAGAGCATCAGCGCCGGGGCGTCGGCCTTCCCATTGGTGGGGCCAGTGATCGTGTAGAACAGCCGCGTCCCGTCGGCCCCTTCCGCGAAGGCCTCCTCGGAGGTCGCGGGCCTGCCAAAGCGCACTTCAGTGGTCATGAGACCATCCTCCGACTTGCGGCGCGCGGCTGCAACCGACAAACTGCCGGCGTGTCTCACGGGCACCACCACCACCACGGCCACGACCACGCGCACGGGCACGATCACGCGCACGGACACGGCCACGATCACGGCGCCCCGCGCCGCACCGGCCCCGAGCGCGAGGGCGAGTCGCGCCGCCTCTGGCTGACCTTGGGCATCTCTGTGCTCGCGGTCGCCGTCGAGCTCGCGGGCGGCCTCGCGTCGAACTCGCTCGCGCTGCTGTCGGATGCCGGCCACATGATCACCGACGCCGGCGCCGTGGGCCTCTCGCTCTTCGCGCTCAAGGTCGGCTCGCGCCCCGCCGACGCCCGCCGCACCTTCGGCTGGTACCGCATGGAGATCGTCGCCGCGCTCATCAACGGCGGCCTGCTCATCGCCATCGCCATCGGCATCGGCTGGGAGGCCGTGTCGCGCCTGCGTCACCCCGAGGAGATCCACACCACCACCGTCGTCGGCGTGGCGCTCGCGGGCATCGTGCTCAACTGCGTCGGCCTCTGGCTCACGCACGTGTCCGGCCCGCACGGCAGCATGAACCTGCGCTCGACGTTCCTGCACCTCTTGGGCGACCTGCTCAACAGCGTGGGCGTCCTCGTGTCGGTTGCGCTCATCCACTTCACGGGCTGGCTCGCGTGGGACCCCATCGTCAGCTTCCTCATCGCCTTCACCATCGTGTGGAGCGCCGTGCGCCTGTGCCGCGAGGCCGTCGACATCCTCTTGGAGAACTTCCCCAAGCACCTGGACCCGGTGGAGGTCGCGGGCGTCTTGCGCCAGGTGAAGGGCGTCGCCGAGGTGCACGATCTGCACGTGTGGACCATCACCAGCGGCCTCGTGTCGCTCTCGTGTCACCTGGTGGTGGACAACTGCGTGGGCCAGGACTGCCGCTCGCACGACGAGATCCTGAACGACGCGCAGGGCGTGCTGAAGGCGAAGTTCGCCATCGAGCACAGCACGATCCAGTTCGAGGGGAAGAGCTTCAAGCACGCGGATCTCGTGCACTGATTTCGGTGCCAGGTCGTACGCCACAGCCACGGCGACGGTTCACCGCAGAGGCGCAGTGACGCCGAGGCTCGCGGAATCGGTTGTTGTTGGCTGGCCCTGGTCTTCTGCGTTTCGGCGCCTCTGCGGTGAATGTTCCGTTCGCGCTGGCCGCCTCGATGCTGCGCACGCACCCACGCCCACCCACTCTTTCCCCACGCGCAGGCGCCCGCTTCGCGATAGGACAAGAGTGCGATGGGCTCCGTTCCACCTCCCTCCGTTGGCGCCTGGAAGCGCAGGCCCGCCGCGGCCGTGACCCGGCTGGCGGGGCGGCCCTTGCTGCTCTTGTCGTCGCGCGATCTGATGCGGGCGGCGCTGGAGGAGAAGGCGCTCTTGGTGGCGCTCGCGGCGCCGACGCCCTCGGCCATGCTGGGCTTCGCGCGCGCCGCACGTGATTCCAGCGCGCCGCTCCTCCTCTTGCGGCCCTCGGGTGCGGGTGACGAGCGCGGTCCGGAAGAAGCCCGCGAGGACGCCCTGTTCATCGACGCCGCCCTCAAGGCGGCCGACGCGGTGGGCTTCCTCGGCCCGATGGCGCTGCTCAAGGATCC
>JAFEBC010000282.1 GCA_018266095.1 Deltaproteobacteria bacterium | reverse complement strand
GGCACCGCCTGCACCCGCGCCGGCCGCGCCGCCGATCCGGCCGCAGCCGCCCGCCCCGATCGCCCAGGGCCCCGCGCCGATGCCGCAGGCGCCTGCGCCCGCCCCGATCGCGCCGCCTCCCCAGGTGCGCGCGCCAGCCCCGGCGGCTCCCGCGCCGATCGCACAGGCACCCTCGCCCGTCGCACAGGCTCCAGCGCCCGTCGCACAGGCTCCAGCGCCGATCGCACAGCCACAGGCGCCCGTCGCTCAGGCTCCGGTGGCAGCTCCTGCGGCGGCGCCGATCGCGCGCACGCCAGCGGCGGCTCCGGCCCCGGCCGCTCCCGCTCCGATGGCGGCAGCTCCGGTACCTGCGGCTCCTGCGGCCCCTGCGCCGAGCGCGGCCCAGGCCGTCACTCCAGCTCCCGCCACGCGCGCGACGCCGTCGGCCACGGGGCTGCAGAAGGTCGCGGCGCCCGCCGCGCTCCCGGGCGCGATGCTGCACGCGCAGCTCTATTGGGGCGACACGCTGCTCCTCGCGCGCAGCTTCGCGGCGGCGCGGCCGGTGTTCGGCGAGCACGCGGACTTCGAGCTGCTCGCGCTGCACGGGTTCACGCCCAATCCCGGCACCTCGCTCATCGCGCCCGCGGGCGCGGCGTGGAACATCGCGCCGCCGACGGGCGTCGAGGCCTTCGAGAGGAGCGGGCACGGCTGGGCGCCGGCGCAGGCTGCAGCGAGCAAGGAGCTCAAGCTCTCGTCGGGCGGCGCGCTGCGGCTGACGAGCGGCCGCTTCCACCTCGATCTCGTGGCGCAGAAGGCGCCCACGCAGGTCGGCGGCGGCTTCGGCAAGACGCTCGATTGGACGCTGGGCGCGCTCCTGGTCACGCTCACGGTCCTGCTCGTCGTCGGCGTCCGCTCGCTTCCGCCGATGCCGAAGGTGCAGCCGCTGGAGCGCGAGGCCGTCCGGCACGTGCAGATGCAGATCGAGGAGAAGAAGCCGGAGAAGCCCAAGAAGCCGAAGCCGGTCGAGGTGCAGAAGGAGCAGCCCAAGCCGCAGTCGATCCAGCAGGCGACGACGCTCAAGCAGGCGGGCATGCCGCTCAAGTCGCTGGACAAGATCGCGAAGGCGACGAAGGGCATCTCCAACCTGCTCGCGGCGCTGAACTCGTCGAACAAGGGCGGGCCGAAGAACAACCTGCCGCTGCTCCCGTCGCTGGGCCAGGCGCCGGCGCCGCTGCCGAGCCTGGGCGGCATCGGGCCGGGCGGGCCGATCACCAAGGGCAATGAGCTCTTGCGCGGAGGGAACCTGGGCGCGCTCAACGGCGTGACCGCGGGCAAGGGCGCGGTGGCGGGCGTGCCGGTGTCGGTGCCGTCCAAGCCGTCCAAGGTGCAGGGCTCCATCGACCGCGACGCGGTGGCCAAGGTCATCAACGATCACGTGAACGACATGCGCGGCTGCTGGGAGCGCGCGCTCATCCACGATCCGAACATCGCGCCGGGCAAGGTGCTCTTGGAGTGGACCATCGGCGCCGAGGGCGACGTGACCCAGGTGGGGACGAAGTCGGTGACGCTCAAGAGCAACGAGGTGGTCTCGTGCCTGCTCAACGTGTTGCGTGAGCTGAAGTTCCCCAAGCCCAACGGCGGCGTGGTCATCATCAGCTATCCGGTCCTCTTCAACTCCGTGGGGTACTAGTGCTGCGACAGCTTGTGGACGATCTCGCCTCCGGCCGCACCCTCCGCTGGCCGCTCGCGTGCGCGGGCGCGCTGGCGCTGCTCCTGAGCGCGGGAGGGGCGCGGGCGCAGGAGGCCACGGCGGACGCGGGGCGCTTGCTGGCGGTGCAGCAGCGGCACTTCCGCATGAACCAGGAGCTCGTCATCGGCGGGATGTTCGAGCCGCTGGATGCGTTCTCGAAGGGCCTCGCGCCCGAGGGCGCGTTCGTCTGGCACCTCTCGGATGAGTGGGCGTGGACGGTGCTGCGCGGCGGGTACGCGTTCCGGCTCGACACGGGCCTCAAGAAGCAGCTCGAGCGCGACTTCGGCGTGGCGCCCACGGCGTTCGAGGAGCTCAACTACTACTTGTCCACGTCGATCGACTGGTCGCCGGTGTACGGGAAGTTCGCGCTGCGCAACGCCAAGCTCATCCACGCGGAGGCGCTGGTGTCCTTGGGCGGAAGCTTCGCGCGGTTCACCTCCAGCTTCGCGGCGGGGCCGGAGGTCGGCGCGGGGATCCGCGTGTTCGCCACGCCGCGCATGAGCGTGCGGCTCGACGTGAAGGACGCGCTCTATCGCGAGTCCACGTGGAAGAACGTGCTCTTCATCAGCCTCAGCCTCGGCATCAACCTGGGCGGAGCAGACTGATGGACCGCGCTCGGCCGTGGTCGCTCGTGGCGACGCTCCTGTGTGCCGGGGCGCTGTCGGCGGCGACTGAGACTCCGGACGCGCCCGAGGTGGGCCTCGCCGCGCGCGGGAGGTTGACGCTCGCGCAGGCCGCGCCGCCGGCGCCGACCAAGGCAGCTCCTCCGGCGTCGACCAAGGCGGCTCCGCCTGCGCCGACGACCGCGGCTGCGGCGGCGACCTCGGCGGCGGCGACCTCCACCTCGGCGGCTTCGTCTGCCGCCAGTGCGCCCGCTGCGGCGCCCGCGGGTGACGCGGCGAAGCCGGCCGACGCGAAGGACAAGGCCGAGGTGATCCCGCCGTCGACGCAAGAGATGTACGACTCGGCCCTCGAAGCGCACGCGGCCGGCGATGCCCGCAAGGCCGCGGCGCGGCTGTACGCGTGGCTGCGCGGGTCGGCGCGCTCGAACGACGCGTATGAGGTGGCCGAGCACCTGCTCGCGGAGGACCTGGCCAAGCTCGGCTTCATCCACGGCGCCCTCTCGTTCGAGACCGAGGTGGTGCGGACGCGCGGGCGGCCGGAGCTGGTGAGCCCGGCGCTCAACAACCTGGAGCAGTGGACGCGCTCCGTGCCGCACGACGAGCGCCGCCTGGAGGAAGAGGTGCTGCACGGCGCCGACTTCGGCACGCTCGAGGGCCCGGCGCGCGAGTGGGTGGCGTATCACCAGGGCGCGCTCGACCTGCGGCTGGGGAACGATCGCTGGGCGACGCTGCGCTTCAATGAGCTGTCCGAGGGCTCGCCGTGGCGGGCGCGGGCGCGCGTGCTGGAGGCGGCCACCAAGCTGCAGGCGCGCGATGCGAACGTGGGCGACGCGCTGGCCGAGTTCGAGGAGGTGGCCGCGGATCCCAAGGCGCCGCGCGAGGCCCGCAACGACGCGCACGTGGAGGCCGCCCGTCTGCGCTTCGAGGCCGGCGACTACAAGGAGGCGCTCGCGCACTACCAGGCGGTCGATCTGGCCGAGCTCGATCCGGGCCGCGGGCAGCTCTATCTCGAGGAGGCCTACGCGCGGGTGCGCCTGGGCGACGGCTCGCGGGCGATGGGCCTCCTGGCCGCGCTGGACGCGCCGAGCTTCAAGGGGCTGTACCTGCCCGAGAAATACTTGCTTCGCGCAAGCATCTTCAAGGACGCCTGCCAGTACCTGCCGGCCAAGCGGGCCGCGCGCGGGCTCTTGCGGCGCTACAGCAAGAGCCTCACCGCCATCCGCGACCGCACCCCGCTCCAGGACGATCCGCTGCTGGCCGACGCGGCGCTGCAGAAGGGCGCGGGCGAGCGGGCGGCGAAGTGGCTCAGGCAGCTCCAGAAGGAGCGCGAGCAGCTCGATCGCTTCCTCTCGGCCTGGAACGGCAGCGGGCTCTCGGCGCGGCTCACCGAGGTCTACGGCCTCGCCATCGACGAGGCCACGCGGCGGCGCCGGCTGGAGCTGGAGAAGGGCGTGATCCACGCCGCCGATGAGCTCTTGTCCGCGGTCGAGCAGGTGAACCTGGTGGACTACGAGGTGGGCCTCGCGCTCTACCGGCGCGCGGGGCGGCAGGGCACGGTCTCGCCGCTCACCTTCGCCAACCCGCTGCCGGAGCCGGACGAGGTCGGGTTCGAGTTCGACGGCGAGTACTGGAACGACGAGCTTCCGTATCTGCGCTTCGCCCTGACGGATCGCTGCGCCGAGGGGGTGGCGCCGTGACCACGCGGACGCTCGCGCTCCTGTTGGCCTTGTGCGCCGCTCCCCTGCCCTCGCGCGCCGCCGATGCGCCGCTGCAGGCCCAACAGAAGAGCAAGGAAGAGAAGACGGCGGAGCTGGTCGCGCAGCTCCACAACGACATCTCCAAGACCGATCGCGCCATCGCGCTCACCGAGCTGCAGATCGCGCGCAGCCGGTCGGCGCCGTACGCGCCCGAGCTGCAGTTCCGGCTCGCCGAGCTGTACGTGGAGAAGAGCCGCTACACGTATCTGCTCCAGCAGGCCGAGACGGGCGCGAGCCAGCAGAGCTCGCAGGTGGCGCCGGAGGTGCGGCTCACCAAGCAGAAGGCGCTGCAGATCTACGACCGCATCCTGCGCGATTCGCCGGACTGGCCCGGGTGCGATCGCGTGCGCTTCTACATGGCGCACGAGTACCGCGAGCTCGGCGACTTCCCGAAGATGATCGAGCTCGAGGAGGAGCTCTTCGCCAAGCATCCGAACTCGCCGCTCGCGCCCGAGGCGCTGCTCATCGTGGGCGACCACTGGTTCGGCGCGCGCGAGCTGGGCAAGGCCGAGGACGCGTACAACCGCGTGCTGGCGGGGCCGCCGTCTCCGGTGCGCGACCTGGCGGCGTTCAAGATGGGCTGGGTGCGCTTCAACCAGGGCAAGCACGCGGACGCGGTGAAGTACTTCGAGCAGGCCGCGGCGAGTCCGCTGCTGGACGGCGCGTCGGCGGAGGTGCTGAGCGTCAAGCGCGAGGCGCTCTTTGACCTCGTGTTCAGCTTCACCGAGGCGCGGCCGTGGAAGGGCGCGGTCGACTACTTCGAGAAGCTGGCGCAGAGCCACGCGGTGTACCTGGGCGTGCTGGAGAAGCTGGCGAACCGCTACTTCATCAAGCAGGAGGCCGAGGCGTCGGTGATGGCGTACCGGCGGCTCTTGATGTTGTCGCGCGACGGCACGCGGGACGCCGAGTTCGCGGGGCGCCTGCACGACGCGATCAAGGCCGGGGGCGACAAGACGCCTCCGACGCCCGAGGACGTGCAGCAGATCATCCGCGTGGCCGCGCGCGCCAAGAGCGATGAGCGCATGACGCCGGCTGAGCGGACGGCCGAGGTCGACGACCTCGAGGTGTGGGCGCGCGACCTGGCCACCACGCTGCTCGTCATCGCGCGCAAGGCGCCGGCGGACAAGCCGGACAAGGCGGCGCTCTCGGCGGCGGCGGACGCGCACCTGGCGTGGCTGTCGCTGTTCCCGGACCATCCACAGGCCGCGGCCATGCGCAAGAACCTGGCGGACGCGCTCTTCGGCGCCGAGCGTTGGCACGAGGCCGGGCGCGCCGGGGAGGACGTGGCGCGCGACGCGGAGCCGAAGCCCGCGGGCGCCGAGGCGGAG
>JAFEBC010000281.1 GCA_018266095.1 Deltaproteobacteria bacterium | reverse complement strand
GGGAGCTCGGGACCTGCGCAATACGTGCGCCTCGCCACCCTCTGGGGCGCGGGCCAGATGGCCAACGTGGGCGGCATCGCCATCATGTCGGGCGCGTACATCCCCGGCACCAGCATCGGCGGCCTCATCAGCATGGGCCCGAACGACGCGTACCCGCTTCGCCCGCTGCCCGACCTCGGCCGCGAGGCGAGCGAGTTCGGCACCGACGGCCTCGCCAACGTGTGGAACCAGCCCGCGCACGACCGCGCGTACCTGGGCATCGGCTTGCTGCGCGCTTCGCACGCCGTGACCTCGTCGAAGTTCTACGAGTACCGCGGCTCGGGCGCGCTGACGCAGGTGCAGCTCTATGCGGGCGGCAACGACGCGCCGAGCAGCGAGGCGACGGTGGGCTGCGCGGTGTACTTCGCGGCGGATGTCTGCGAGGGCAACGACACGTACGCAGCGGCCGACTACTTCTCGTGCCGCAAGGTCATGCGCTGGGCAGCGCCTTAACGCTGGATCTCGATCAGCAGCACCCAAGCGCCGAAGAGGCCCGCCGCGAAGGCCGTCAGCGTGGCCGGCACGAGCCAGAAAATTCCATTCGCGTGCCCCGCGAGGAGCCGCGCCCCCGCGACCGCGATGGTGATCGGCGGCGCCTGGTTCAGCAGAATGCGGCTCACCATCGCGATCGGCCCGCTGTGGTGCTTGTCGTCCGGCCGCGTGCGCACGAGCGCGAGCGTCTGCAAGAGCCAGAACACGCCGCCCGTGCCCAGGATCTCCAGCGCGTACGCGTGCATCGGCTGCCGCGGCACGAGCGAGAACGTCGAGAGCACGAGCACCGAGAGCAGCACGCAGAGGGCTTCCGCGAGCCGCGTGGGCAGCGTCGGGAACTCGAGGATGCGCTTGAGATTGATGGAGGCCGCGACGAACAGCAGGCCCGCGAGCGCGGCGGCCGCGCCGGCTTCGGCGACGAAGAAGTTGTCCCAGCCGATGGTGGCTTCGTTCATGGGCCCTCGGGTGTGGCCGGCATCGTACCGGTGTGAGCCGTGGCTGCCCTCCGCGCAGGCCACAGGCCGCCGCGCCAGCCGATGAGCGCAGCGAGGGCCAACGAGAGCACATGGAGCGGCACACGCCACCACCAGGGGATGAGCGGTGCCCACGGCTGCTGGGCCGGCAGGAGCGGCGCCGATCGCGCCCACACCAGGAACGCGTCGCCCACCGGAAGAAGACCGGCCACGTAGCGCCGCGAGCCCCAGAGCTCGAACGGCATCCCGACCAGCTCGCCGATGTCGAGCAGCGTGGCGGCGAGCTGCTCATCTCCGTGTGCCCGCGCGGCGCCGATGGCCACCGTCGTCGCGGGCCCGCCGAGACCGAACACGAGCGGGCCCGAGTCGATGTCGGGCGGACCATCGCTGCCGCGCGGGTATTCGCGGACACCTGGAAGTCCCCACGCGACGGCGACGAAGTGCTTGCGCAAGAGCTCGTATTGCTGGCGCGAGACCACTGGGTCGACCTCGGCGAGCAAGAGGCTCATCAGCGCCAGGCTCTCACCGCGCGCGCCGCCCTCGGGAGTGCCGTCGACGAAGCTGGCCGCGTGCGGGATGGCGCCCGTAGCGGGATCGAGGCGCTGCCGGACGTCGCCGAGCCAGCGCGCGATCGTCGCTTCGTGCCGCGGTCCGAGGAGGCGGTCGCGGATGGCGAGGCCGGCCATTCCCGCGACCGTGTCTGCAGGCCAGGCCTGGCCCGAATAGGAGGGGAGGAATGGAGTCTTGCTGGCGGCGAGCGCGGCAGTGAAGCGATCACAGTCGGACTCGAACAGGGCCCGGTCGAACACTGCGTCGGCGCCACCTGCGCGCAGGACGACGCTGCGCAGATACAGGGACCAGCCCGTGTAGAAAGCGCCATACGACGGCGAGAGCTGGCGCTCGAACACCGCGCGCCCCTGCGGCGAGAGCACGTGGGCGATCGCGCCCGAGGCCTCGTGCAGCAGCTCATCGCGCCGCGGATCCGAGGCAGGCAGGGTGCCGGCGACTTGCGCCGCCGCCGCTCCGAAGAGCGCCCAGGTGAACACGTACCCTTCCGGGAAGAGCCCCTGCATGCGCTCGGCCGCGCCGCGATCGAGCGCGCCCGCGAGGAAGCGAAGCTGGGCGTCCGCGCGGCTCGGCGAGCTACCTCCGTCCAGGCGGCCGTTGGTGAGGCCGAGCAGGAACAGCAGCGCGCAAGCGAACCCAGCACGGAGGCGCGCGGGCCAGAGGCGTTGTCGGAGATCCTGTGCCGGCACGCTCACCCCCTCGCGATGCTGCCGGACACGCTACCAGCGGACCGGCCTTCGCGACTGCGCTACAGTGAACACATGCGACACTTCCTCCCTCTCGCCGCGCTGCTCCTCGCCCCCGCCGCCTTCGCCGCCGACAAGCTCGAGTGCACCGTCGACGGCGCCGCCTTCAAGGCCACCAAGACCACCGCGGGCGTCGTCACCAACGAGCAGCTCATGGGCCCCGGCCGTTGGCTCTCGGTGAAGCTCGAGAACGACCAGGGCGCCGCCATCGGCCTCGTGACCAACTGGGACAAGCTCGAGGCCGCGAAGTTCGACGGCAGCGGCAAGTCACAGGAGGGCGCGTCGGCGCAGTTCCAGGCCACCTGGCGCAGCTCGAAGACGGGCTCGCCGCATATCCTCGGGCCGTGGAAGGCAAAGGTGGAGAAGCTCGGGGGCTCGCCGGCTCAGGCGTCGTTCGAGGTCGAGCTGGAGATGAAGGACATGATGGCGATGATGAAGAAGAAGGACGCGCCGGTGGTCAAGGTCACGTGCAAGGGCGCGGTGACGCCGGTGATGGACGCGAAGTAGCTGCGAGGCCGTCTGCGCGCGGGCCTAGGCGTGAGCGATCGCGAGCCGCGCGCACAGCGCGCGAACCGCCCGGTCCGAGCTGTAGATCCGGGCCCCTGCCTTCTGCGCGGACAGCAGGATCTGCGCGTCCGCCCAGCCCACACCAGAGCCAGCCAGGCTGCGCGCGTGGCGCTCGATGAACCCGCGCGTCTCCGCGGCGGTCGGGCTCGGCACCTTCGGCAGGGCTCGCAGGTCGGCCGCGAACGTCTTGGGCAAACCCACGCCGAGGAGCAGCTCTCCGAGGACGACGTCGCACGTGTGCACGCGCTGTTCGATGAGGAAACGCACGAGCTTCGCGTCCCGCGCGCGCAGGTGGCGGATCCAGGCGTTCGTGTCGACCAGGATCAAGCGCGCTTCCACGCCGAGCGCTTGGGCCGCCGTGCACCCTTGGCCGTGCCGCCCATGCCCGCGAGGCGCAGCGCAGCCCGGCGAGCGAGCAGCGCGCGCAAGCCCTCCTCGACGAGCGCGGTCTTGGTGACGCCCGGATGGGCCTCGACCACCTCGTCGAGGAGCTCCTGGTTGACGTTCATGGTCATACGCACCGTCTGCATGGATGCAGTCTAAGGATGCGCATCAGCCGAGTCAAAACACGGGCCCGGATGCTCGGTCGCGCATGCGCCGATGAAGGCCGAACGGCTTCTCGCCGCCCAGCCCCGATGGGCCCGGCCTGCCCCCAAGCCGCCCGATGCTTGCAATCCCCCCTCCACCCTGTTAGATCGCGCGCCCCTCACTCGATCCGTCGAGTCAGGGCGCGGACCCGCGAGGGCCGCGATCACACACACCTCCCGATCCACTCGGGGTTCCTTGGACATGGTGTCCGAGGCCCGGGCGGGCGCGACGGAGGTGGAGGAGAAAAACGATGTCTGAATCAGTGGTTACCGCAGCCGCTTCCGCTCCGCCCCCCGACATGAAGGCCGCCATGGCGCCCGCGCAGGGCATCACCATGCGCCAGTTGCTCGAGGCCGGCGTTCACTTCGGCCACCAGACCAAGCGCTGGAACCCGAAGATGAAGCCGTACATCTTCGGCGCCCGCAACGGCATCTACATCGTCGACCTGCAGAAGACGGTGCGGCTCGCGCGCGAGGCGTTCAAGTTCGTCTCGGACGTGTGCGCCAAGGGCGGCTCGGTGCTCTTCGTCGGCACCAAGAAGCAGGCGCAGGACACGGTCATCGAGGAGGCCAACCGGGCCGGCCAGTTCCACGTGACCACCCGTTGGCTGGGCGGCACGCTCACCAACTTCAAGACCATCAAGTCGGGCCTCGACCGCCTCAAGGCGCTCGAGACCATGTCGAAGGACGG
>JAFEBC010000280.1 GCA_018266095.1 Deltaproteobacteria bacterium | reverse complement strand
TGCGGGTGGCGCCGGGGACGAGCGTCAAGGTGCCGTACAAGGAGCACTTCCGGATCACGCTGCTGCCGGATGAGAAGACGATGGCGGAGGTGTTCGCGCGGATCGAGTCGCTGCTGGAGGAGCTTGCGGCGGAGGTCTGACGGATTGGTCGCCCGCCGGGCGCGGTCCGGGGGAGGGCTTGCGTCCGCCGGTCGCGCTCCGGGGGAGGGGTCCGTGCTCGGACAGGGAGGCTTCGGCCTGGACGAGCCGTGCGTGGGGTTCGTGCTCCGTTCGGGCGCCCTTGCCACGGCTTGAGCTCCGACAGGAGGTTGGGTGCGCCCTCGCCTCAACTGCGCGCGGACCCCTCCCCCAGACCGCGCCCGGCTCTGGGTCCGGGCGGGAGCTCCGATCGTACTGCGAGCTCCTCCAGCAGCGGCTCGGTGGTCTGAAGAAGAGGGATGATGAGAGCTAGCGCTTGCGCGTCTTCTTCTTCGTCTTGAACGTCGACCACAGCGTCGACAGGTCCAGCGTCACGGCGTCGAACGGCTTTGCCTTCACCCTTGCGTCGTCGGCGAAGGCGCCGGTCAGGCGCCAGGTCTTCTTCTTGTCGAGCTCGAGCGTCTCTAGCGTTCGTGCGGCCGGGTCGATGAGCCAGCAGAAGGGGACGCCGTGGCGCGCGTAGATCGGCAGCTTGCGCACGCGGTCGAGGCGCGCGGTCGAGGGTGAGAGGGTCTCGCAAACCCAATCGGGGGCGAGCGTCGAGAAGGGCGCGTCGGGGTCGATCGTGGGCAGGCGTTCGCGGCGCCAGCCGGCGATGTCGGGGACGAGGACGTCGGGCTCGCCGCGGCCGAAGTGCAGCTCGGGCTCGATGATGAAGATCCAACCACCGGGACCATCGCCGCTCTTGCCGAAGGGATCGTGGAGGCCCGCGAACAGGGCACCGGACGAGTAGCCATGCCCGATGGTCGGGCGTGGATTCAGGAAGAGCTCGCCATCGACGATCTCGGCCACCTTGTGCGCGGGGGCGTCGAGGACGTCTTGGTAAGTCGCGCGACGCAAGGCCGGAGCCGCCATGACCACAGTCTAGCGCGCCCCACACAGCAACCCAAGCTGCTACCCTGCACCGCGATGACGCTCCCTGCTGACTTCCTCGCCGCGATCACCGCTCACTTTCCGTCCGACTTCCTCACCACGGAGGCGTCCGAGCTGGCTGAGTTCGGGCGCGACTGGACGAAGGTGTTCACGCCTGCGCCGTCGGCGATCGCGTTTCCGCGGACGACGGAGGAGGTGTCGCGGCTGGTGAAGCTGTGCGCGCAGCACCAGGTGCCGATCGTGCCCTCGGGTGGACGCACGGGCCTCGCGGGCGGGGCGGTGGCGAAGGACGGCGAGCTGGTGCTGTCGCTCTCGCGCATGCGGCGGATGGAGCCGGTGGAAGTCCTCGGGAGCACCGTGCGCGTGCAGGCGGGGGCGATCACGGAGGCGGTGCACAAGCACTGCGCGGAGGCGGGGCTCACGTGGCCCGTGGATTTTGCGAGCAAGGGCAGCTCGCAGGTGGGCGGGAACATCGCGACCAATGCGGGCGGCGTGAAGGTGATCCGCTACGGGCTCACGCGGAATTGGGTCCTGGGGCTGCAGGTGGTGCTGGCGAGCGGCGAGGTGCTGGAGCTCAACGGCGCGCTGGAGAAGAACAACACCGGCGCGGACCTGCGGCAGCTCTTCATCGGCAGCGAGGGCACACTCGGCGTGATCACTGAGGCGACGCTCAAGCTGACCAAGCTGCCCGGGAAGCTGGACGTGTTCCTCTTCGCGGTGCCGGATCTCGCGGGCGTGCTGCGGCTCTTTCGTGAGGCCAAGAGCGCGGGGCCGTTCACGATCATGGCTTATGAATTCTTCACCGACATTTGTCTAAAGCGCGTGAAGAAGCACCGCAAGCTGGATGCGCCGTTTGCGGAGTCGCACAGCCACTACGTGCTGCTCGAGGTGGAGCGCGCGGACGCGGGGGCGATCGATGCGTGGCTCGGGTCGCTGTTCGAGCGCGGGCTCGTGAGCGATGGCGTGCTGGCGCAGAACCCGACGCAGGCGGTGGAGCTTTGGAGCCTGCGCGAGTCGATCAGCGAGAGCCTCTCTGCGACGGGCCTGCCGCACAAGAACGACATCTCGCTGCCGGTGGCGGCGCTGGAGGCCTTCTGCGGCGGGCTCGATGAGCTGTTGTCGACGCGCTATCCGGGGTTCGAGATCGCGCTCTTCGGGCACATCGGCGACGGCAACCTGCACGTGAACATCATGAAGCCCGACGCGCTGACCAAGGACGCGTTCCTGGCGCGGACCAAGGAGCTCGATCCGGAGATGTTCGCGCTGGTGAGGCAGCACGCGGGCTCGATCTCGGCGGAGCACGGCGTGGGGCTCTTGAAGAAGGCGTACCTCGGCTACTCGCGGACGCCCGCGGAGCTCTCGGTGCTCAAGGCCGTGAAGCAGGCGCTCGATCCGCAGGGGCTCTTGAACCCGGGCAAGATCTTCGATCGTTGACCCGGGTCAACGAATGCGTGGACACGTCCACGATTCGAGCCGCCGCGCGCGCTAGAACAAGATGCGCGTCTTGATGTTCGCCGAGAGGTTCGAGATCTGCTCGCGGATCTCGTTCGACACGTCCTTGGACACGTCCATCACCAGGTAGCCGATGTTGGCGTCCGTGGAGAGCACCTGACGCTCGATGTTGGCGTTCACGTCGGACACGATCTTGTTGATGTCGCGCAGCACGCCCGGCTGGTTCTTGTGCACGTTCAGGATGCGGTGCGTGCCGGGGACGGTGGGCAGCTCGACCTGCGGGAAGTTCACGGTGCCGGTGGTGGTGCCGGTGTTGGTGAACTTGACGAGCGAGCTCGCGACCTCGACGCCGATCGCTTCTTGAGCCTCCTCGGTGGAGCCGCCGATGTGCGGCGTGAGGATGACGTTCGGCAGGCCGCGCAGGGGCGTGGAGAAGCCCTGGCCGTTGCCCTCTGGCTCCTCGGGGAACACGTCGACGGCGGCGCCGCCGACATGGCCTTCCTTGAGCGCGGCCGCGAGCGCGTCGATGTCGACCACCGAGCCGCGGCTGTTGTTGATCAGGTGAGCGCCGCGGCGCATCTGCGCGAGCTGCGGGGCGCCGATCATGCGCGTGGTCTCCTTGGTGGCGGGCACGTGCAGGGTCACGAAGTCGCTGGCGTTGAGCAGGGCCTCGAGCGACGGGACCGAGCGGTTGTTGCCCATCGGCAGTTTGGTCATCACGTCATGGAAGAGGACGCGCAGGCCCATCGACTCGGCGAGCACGCCCACCTGCGAGCCGATGTGGCCGTAGCCGACGATGCCGAGCGTCTTGCCGCGCACCTCGTGGCAGCCGTCGCTGACCTTCTTCCAGACGCCCTCGTGCACCTCGCGCGAGCGGTCGCCGAGCTGGCGGGCGAGGGCGACGATCTCGGCGATGACGAGCTCTGCCACCGAGCGTGTGTTCGAGAACGGCGCGTTGAAGACGGGGACGCCGCGCCGGTTGGCGGCGTCGAGCTCGACCTGATTGGTCCCGATGCAGAAGCAGCCCAGCGTGAGCAGGCGGCGCGCGCTCTTGAGCACCTCATCGGTCACGTGCGTCTTCGAGCGGATGCCGAGGATGTGCACGTCGCTGATGCGCGCGGCGAGCTCGGCGGGCTTCAGGGCGCCCTTGACGCGCTCGATCTGGAAGCCCTCGCCGGAGAAGATCCCGCTCGCGCTCTCGTGGATGTTCTCGAGGAGGAGAACCTTGATCTGATCCTTCGGAAACGAAGTGGGGCTGGTCATGGAGTGGTCGGATCTAGCCGAGGCGAGTCATGGACGCACGTGGAAACGCAGGCGAACACGCATTGTCGGCTTGACGTGCAACACAACTCAAGCCGACCATCGGGCATGACCCGCAAGCTCTCGGCCTCAGGCCTCGTGGCCATGCTGCTGCTCGCCTCGTGCGCGACCATCTTCAAGTCGCCCAAGGCGACCATCCTGTTCCGCGACGCGCCGCCGGACCTCGTGGTGTTGGAGGGCGGACACATCGTGCCCTTGTGGAACGACGGGGCGAGCAAGGCGGGCGAGATCTCGTACAAGACCACCTCGCTCATCCTGCAGTCGGGCGGCCGCGAGACGACAGTGGGCCTCACGACCACGACGGGAGCGGGCTGGGTGATCCTGGACGCCCTCTGTTACCTGTGGCCGCTCCTGGTCGACTACGGGACGGGCAAGTGGAACTCGTTCGATGACGTGAGCGCGCTGGGGGCCTTGAGCCGCGCGTCGGTTCCCGCGGGGGGCATGCCGCAGATGCAGGCGCCGCCTCCGCCGTCGGTGGTGCAGCAGGCCGAGCCGGTGGCCCAGCGTCGCGCGACGTGGAGCGACACCGAAGCGGCGCCAGCGGCGGTGGCGCCGCCGAGCCAGTCGCGCAAGGCGGTGTTCACCGAGGGGAAGCTGGCGGTGCTCGATTTCAAGAACTCGGCCAAGGAGATCCTGCCGGAGCAGGTGCGCTACTTCACCGACGTGGTGCGCGACGCGACGGTGAAGGCGACGCCAAAGGTGCACGTGATGACGCGCGAGAACCTGCTCGTGCTGCTGCAGGCGAGCGGGAAGGACATCGCGAACTGTGAAGGGGAGTGCGAGGTCGACACGGGACGG
Organism: Deltaproteobacteria bacterium; assembly: GCA_018266095.1. Taxonomy (GTDB): domain Bacteria; phylum Myxococcota; class Myxococcia; order Myxococcales; family 40CM-4-68-19; genus CAIWCD01. The sequence goes on along the minus strand of JAFEBC010000280.1, from coordinate 9,252 downwards.
CGCATCGGCGCGGACGCGGTGGTCAGCGGGGAGCTGCTCAAGGTGGGCACCAAGCTCAAGCTGTCGCTCAAGCTGCACGAGACGAAGGACGGGACGCTCTTGTCGACGGCGGTGGCGAGCGGGCGTTCGATCGACGAGCTGGATGAGGCGGCGCAGAAGGCGGCGATCGACCTCATCGCGCCGATGCGGTAGGCGCGTCCGCGATGCGGGTGGTCCTGAAATGAGACCAGGGGTGGTCCTGAAATGAGACCAGGGGTGGTCCTGAAATCGGACCAGGGTGGTCCTGAAATCGGACCAGGGGTGGTCCCGATCTTGGAGAGGTCTCACACGATTTCCTCAGCGACTCGGGGTTGAGAAATCGTCTGACACCTGATCTCGGAGACTCGGGGGAAATCGTCTGACACCTCATCTCGGGTTCGCTTCCCCGCGCTTGGCCCGCCGCATGCAACCACCTGCGGCATGCACTCCGTCCACCAGATCGTCCGCCGTTCCTTCCAGTCGCTGGCCGAGCTGGTGTGGCCCTCGCGCTGCGCGGCGTGTGAGGCGCTGGGCGAGGAGCCCTTCTGCCGCGCGTGTGCGGGTGCGCTGCTCGAGTGTCCGCCCGGCTGTCCGGTGTGCGGGCAGCCGCAGGACGAGGCGCTCCTGCCCGCGTTGATTCCGCGGCGCTGCGCCCGCTGCTCGGAGGAGCCGCCGTTGGTGCACACAGCGAGGGCGCCCTACGTCTATTGGGGCCCGCTCGCCGATGCGATCGCGGCCTTCAAGTACCGCGGGCATGAGCACCTGGCGCGTCCGCTGTCGAGCCTGCTCGTGGCCACCCAAGCGCCGCGCGTCGACGCGCTCGTGCCCATTCCGCTGCACTCTGCGCGCCTGCGGTCCCGCGGGTTCGATCAGGCTCTGCTCCTGGCGAGGCACGCGAGCGATCGCCTGCGCGTACCGATGCTGGAAGCCCTCGAGCGCGTGCGCGCCACGCGGCCGCAGGTCGGGCTCTCGCGCAACGATCGGCGAGCCAACGTCAGGGGGGCGTTCACCGTGCGCGAGAAGGTCGAGGGGCGCGCCGTGTGCCTCATCGACGATGTGTACACGACAGGAGCCACCGCCGAAGCGGCTGCGCTCAGCCTGCTGAACGCGGGGGCGCGTCGAGTGGAGTTGAGGACGTTGGCACGGGCATGACCCGAGCCGCGAGCCAGAGGAGCGCGAGCGGCCAGGCGTGCAGCAGCAGTCGATCGAGGGAGGTGCGGATGTGCCACGGGAGATCGTGAGGTGTCGCGAGATAGACGAGCACTTCGCCCACGGCCACGACGAGGAGGAGGCGCCCGAGGCCCCGCGCGCGCGGACTCGAAGGCCCGCGCCCGAACCACACGGCCGCCAAGGCAAAGGCGATGAGCCAGAGCCCCCAGGCTTGGAAGTAAACGACGCGTAGGGAGAGGCCGGCGAAGAGGGAGAGCCAGCGGGCCGGATCCGCGATGCGTCCGAGCGCGACGGACAGTGGCTGCGCGAGGTCGGAGCGCGGCGCGAGCACCCAGCGAAACCAGCTTGTCACGAGCAACAGCGGGGCCGCGGCAGCGAGGAACGACGCGACGGCACGCAGGCGGCGGCCGGCGGGCGTAGCGGTGGCCAGGGCGAAGAGGCCGGCGGCGAACCAGAGCAGGCCCTCCTGCTTGACGGAGGCGGCCAGCGAGAACCCGACGCCGGATACCGCGAGGGGGCTCGCCATCGAGCGCGACGTGGTGGCCGGATCGTCGAAGCTGGCGAGGGACCGGAGCAGACCCTCGGCGGCCAGCAGCAGGAACGCGGCGAGCCAGAGCGCGGCGTATTGCGCAGCGGCTGCCTGCACGAATTCGGGAGTGCACACGAGCGCCAGCGAGACGGCGGCCGCTGCACACGCCTCCCTCCAGGAAGCCGCGACCCGCCAGGCGCACGCGACGACGGCGACGGCGCCGGCCGCCGAGACGAGCGCCGGAATGGACGGATGCCAGCCGAACGCGAGGGCGAGTTCCGCGAGTGCGAGCGGGAGCAGGAGCGGGTAGTCGAGGTGGCTCCCGAAGTCGGCGCGGGCCAGCGCGGGCGGCAAGGTGGCGGCGAGGTCGAAGTCCGTGCCGCCGAGGAAGCGCGCGCGCAGGTTCCAGATCATCCACGCGTCCCAGCCGCCGTCGGGTGCGTGTTGGAAGGAGAGGCACCAGTAGAGGGCGGCGATCGCGAACGCCGCCGCGAAGAGGACACAGACGAAGGCGGGCGAGCGGGCCTCAAGCGGGGGGTTGTGGGCAGCGAGGCTGTTCGTCGCCCAGACGAGCAGCGCCACCGGCAACGCGATCCCCACGCAATCCGCGGCGAGGCCGAGGTGGGCGGTCCGCACGAGTCCGCACAGCGCGAGCCCGCTGATGCACGCGAGCAGGATCGGCCCGGCGTACGAGAGCAAGCAGCGTCTGCGCCAGGTCATCCAGGCCAGGCAGGCCGCTGAGCCGAACCACGCCGCGCACTGAGCGAGGGCGAGCATTCGCGTCATCGCGTCGCCGTCCGCTGGAGGAGGGTGGCCACACGCGCGCGCGCGATGATCCGGCCGGGCGTGCGGCTCGCCAGGATGTCGCGCCGCGCCTCGTCCGCCGCGACCAACAGGACGAACTCCTGACCCTGGTCCTCATTGGCGAGGACGTGCGGGGCCAGCGCGCAGGCGGCACGAAAGTAGGCGCGCACGCCCGGAGACTCCTGCGCTGCGTCGATCGGCGGGTCGCCGAGGAAGAGCACGGCGGCACCGGGAGGCAGAGCCTGCTCCAGGCCGGCGAAGTCCTCGGCGAGCGACGGCTGGAGCGGCGCGCGCGCGACCAGGAGCGACAGCCAGAGAATTCTGCCGAGTCCGACCAGCGCACACACGAGGAACAGACCCGCGATGGTGGACCACGGGGATCTCACGCTATCGAATCTAAAGGATTCTGATGTCGCTGGGGGGCAACTGAATGAACAAGTCCGTGAAGTGGTGCGCGTGTCTCTCCTTGATGGCCTTGGTGTGTCTGAGCGCGCCTCGAGCAGCGAGGGCCCAGACGGATTGTGCTTCGACGTCCACCGCGTGCACAGCGATCAAGAGCTCGACCTACGCGGCGTCGGACATCTTTTGCGGAAACAAGCGCAAGCACAACAACGACGGCCGTGACGGATCGGGCAACTACACGGGCCCGTGGGCGGGTTCGCGCGTCGCGATTGCAGAGAACGACCCCACCCTTGGCTGCACAGCGAACCATGAGGTCACTCGACGCATACAAGGTGCCCCCTGCCAACCCGCACACGGTCGCGGCATACGCACTCTGCGCACAGAGTGGTCTCACTGGACCGAACGCGCTCGCCTACGAGACTCTGGTTCCGCCCTCTGAGGGCGCGGATCCAGGCCGGACCCTGCGCTCCGATCCTGATCCGAACAAGCCTGGCAGCGTCCTGGCGGTGAATCGGGTGCGCTCGAGTACGTTCACGGACCCCACGACGGTCGGGTACGACTCCCTCGCCATCGTCGGCGGAGGGAAGGAAGCCGAGGTGCACCTCTCGGCGAACGAGAGCGGGGCGCGGCGGGGCCTGGCTCTCGAGTTCTACGACCTGTATTGGACCTGCACCCCCAACTGCACCGACAAGTGCGCGGGGCCCGATGGGTGCGGTGGAACGTGCCCGACCGTGTCCTGCACGAATGGCATGAGCTGCAACGCCTCGAACCAATGCTCGTGTCCCTCGGGCACCATTTCGTGCAACGGCGCGTGCGTGGCGGAGAGCGCGTGCTGTCCGGCAAACCAAGTCTGGTGCGATTGCGTGAGCGCCTGCACGACTGTCGTTGGATGCCGCTTTTCGTGCCAGTAGCCCCTGCGACCGAGCGCCCAGGCCGAGCCTCTGTTATGCGTGCCGGATGCCTTTTTCCGGGTTGGCGCGACGGATCGGTGTCCTCCTCCTCCTCCTGGCCTGCCCGGTGTTCGCGGCGCCCGCGCGCACGGCGGCCCAGCTCGCGGGCCGGCTCTCGTCGGAGCTGGGCGAGGCGCGGGCGGTCGCGGACCTGATTCGCTTCACCGACGCGGTCGATCGCGAGTCCGATCTGAAGCTGTGGACGGCGACGCTGGAGGGCGTCCTGCGGACCAAGGGCGCGCGCGCCGACGTGCGGGCGATGGCGCAGTTCCTCCTCGCGCAGGCGCAGACGATGTCGGGCGATCTCACGCGGGCGCACGCCACCGCGGACGCGCTCGGGTTCGTGCGCGCCTTCTCCATCGTGGGGCCCTTCGACAACGACGGGCGGCGCGGGCACGAGGCGGAGTTCGCGCCGGAGACAGAAGGGCTCGTCTTCGGCAAGGAGTACGCGGGCAAGGAGCACGCGGTGTCGTGGCGCGTGTTGCCGGACCTGTGGCCGCTGGGGCTCGTCGACCTCACCTCGGCCATCTCGCCGCGGCTGGATGTGACCGTGTACGCGGCGACGATCTTGCCCTCGGACAAGGCGCGCGCGGTGGTGCTGCACCTGGGCACGTCGGGCGCCACCAAGCTCTGGCTCAACGGCGAGCTCCTGCGCGACGACAAGAACCAGCACCCGGCGCGGCTCGATCAGGCGGCGATCCCGGCGCGGCTCTCGAAGGGCGACAACACGCTCCTGCTCAAGCTCTCGCACGGCACGGGGCAGGTGGCGCTGGTGCTGCGCATCGCGGACGAGAAGGACGAGCCGTTGCCGCAGTTGGCCAGGCTCGCGCGGGCGCCGGCGCAGACGATGGAGGGCTTCACGCCGGTCAAGAACGCGAACGACGCGAAGGCCGCGAAGGCCGCGCACCAGAAGCCGCTGCCAAAGCCGCTGGACGCGCTCGCCGAGCTCACGGCGCGCGCCGACAAGCTGCCCAAGGACGCGCTCGCGCAGGAGGACGTGGCGATCGTGCTGCAGTCGCGCCGGCCCGACGACGACACCGAGCGGCTGGCGCTGGCGGCGCAGGAGAAGGCGGCAGGGCTGGCGCCGGGAGATCCGCTCATCGAGCTGCGGCTCGCGGCGCTCAACGATCGCGATCAGAACAAGAAGCGCCAGGCCATCGAGCGGGTGCTGGCGCGCGATCCGCGCGAGGTGGATGCGCTGTTGGCGCTGATGCAGCACAGGCTGGAGCGCAGCGAGACCTGGAAGGCGCAAGAGCTGGCCGAGCGCGCGGTGGAGGCGGCGCCGTCGAGCGTGCTGGCGCAGCTCTCGCTGGCTCGCGCGGAGGACGCGGCGGGCCTCGCGGGGCGCGCGGCGGCGCGGCGGCTGGAGCTGGCGCGCAAGAACCCCGAGGACGAGCGCGCGCTGGTGGCGGGCGCGGGGGCGCTGCGGCGGCTGGGTCGCGGGGCGGACGCGAAGGCGATGCTGATGCAGGCGCTCAGGCTGCGCTTCGACGACGTCGAGGCCCGCGCCGAGCTGGTGTCGTTCGCGCTCGATCAGGGCGACCTCGAGGGCGCGCTGGCGCGGCTCGCCGAGGCGCAGGCCCTGGCGCCGGCGTCCGCGGGGCTCAAGCAGCGCACGGCGGATCTGCTCTCGCAGAACGGGCGCATCGCCGACGCGAACAAGCTGTACGCGGAGGTGCTCACGCTGGCGCCGGACGATCCCGATCTGCACGAGGGGTTCGGGCGGCACAAGCTGCGCAGCGGCGACCCGCAGGGGGCGCTGACCGAGTTCAACCGCGCGCTGGAGCTGCGGCCGCAGAACCCGGGCCTGCGCGAATTGGTGCGCACCATCAAGCCCGAGGAGCGCTACGCGGCGCCGTATCTGCAAGAGGTCGAAGCGCTGGCGAAGCAGGCGCGCCTCGTGCCGCCATCGCCGGGGACCGACGTGCGCATCCTCTCCGACGAGACCGTGGTGAAGGTGTTCTCGAACGGCCTGTCCTCGCGCACGCACCAGCAGATCCTCCAGGTGCTGACGCCGCGCGGGGTCGACCAGGCGCGCGTGCAGGGCCTGCAGTTCGCGCCCGATCGGCAGGAGGTGCGCATCGAGCGCGCGCGCATCGTGCGGCCCGACGGCACGGTGATCGAGGTGAAGGGCGAGAGCGACCGCAGCCTCTCCGAGCCCTGGTACGGCCTCTGGTACGACGTGCACGCGCGCAGCGTCCCGTTCACGCAACTGCAGCCGGGCGACGTGCTCGAGTTCACCTCGCGCCTCGACGACGCGGGCACGAACTTCTTCTCGGACACCTTCGGCGACTTCCTGCTCCTGCAGTCCGCGATCGACAAGCTGCGCGTCGAGTACATCGTGCTGGGGCCGCCGGGCCGCACGTTCGTGCTCAACCACGCCCCGCTGGCGCAGCTCACGCAGGCGCAGGACACGCTCCCCGACGGCAGCACGCGGCTGCGCGTGACGGCGCTGGACGTGCCCAAGGTGCTGGGCGAGCCGGCCATGCCGGGGCCCTCCACCACGTACGCGTGGCTGCACGTGTCGACGTTCAAGGATTGGGAGAGCGTGGGCCGCTTCTACTGGGGCCTCGTCAAGGACCAGCTCGAGGTGACGCCGGAGATCCGCCGCCGCGCCGCCGAGGCCGTGAAGGGCGTGCCGGAGGGCGACGAGCTCGCGCGCATCCGCGCCGTGTACCACTACGTGCTCGCCAAGACGCGCTACGTGGGCCTGGAGTTCGGCATCAACTCGTTCAAGCCGTACCCGGTCGAGACGATCCTGAGCCGCGGGTTCGGGGACTGCAAGGACAAGGCGTCGACGATGTACGCGCTCCTGCAGGCGCTGGGCATCGACTCGCGCGTGGTGCTCCTGCGCATGCGGCGGCTGGGCGCGCTCGACCCGCGGCCGGCGTCGCTGTCGGTGTTCAACCACGCGATCCTGTACGTGCCGAAGTACGACCTGTACCTCGACGGCACGGCCGAGTTCCACGGCTCCAAGGAGCTGCCGCAGGACGATCACGGCGCGAACGCGCTCATCGTCGAGCCGAGCGGCGTGGGGTCGCGCCTCGTGGTCACGCCCGAGGCCACGCCCGATGACAACACGGAGAGGGCCGAGGCGCGCATCGAGCTGAGCGCCGACGGCAGCGCGAAGCTCTCGGTGTCCACCGTGTCGCAGGGCTCGTGGACGCCGGAGCTGCGGCGCACCTTCGAATCGCCGGACGAGCGCAAGCAGCGCGCGGAGGAGGGCATGTCGCGCGGGAGCTATCCGGGCTTGCAGATCGCGAGCGTGGAGGTCAGCGATCCCCAGGCGCTGGAGGCGCCGTTCGAGCTCAAGATCGGCGCGCGGATGCCACACTTCGCCAGCGTGAATGGCGGCGGTGCGTTGAAGTTCTCGCCCTTCGGCAAGCGGCCGCGGAACGTGGAGGCGTGGGCGCAGCTCTCGTCGCGCACGCAGCCAATGGAGCTGCCGCTGGCGCAGTCGATGACGGTGGTGAATCGCGTGACGCTGCCCGCGGGCTATGCGGTGAAGCTGCCCGACGCGCGCAAGGCCGAGACGCCGTTCGGACGCTGGTCGGTGCGCTTCGCGCAGGACGGTGACGCGCTGGTGGCCACGCTGGAGCAGCGCCTCAACGGCGGCATCCTCGCGGCCAAGGACTATGGGAGCTATCGCGCGTTCCTCGAGGGGCTCGACGCGGCGGTGGCGCAGCCGCTCGAGGCCGTGCAGCAGGGAGGTGCGCGATGAGCGCGCGCAAGATCGTGGTGGCGTGTGTGCTCGCGGCGTCGTGCACGGGCGCGCAGAGGAAGGAGTCGGCGCCGGTCGAGGTGGTGCTCCCGGCGCAGCGGCTGCTCCTGGCGCGGCGGGCGGCTGACGAGCGGCCGGCGGATGCGCTGCTGCAGGCCCGCGCGGGCTGGCTCATCTACCTCATCGAATCGGATCCGAAGGCGGCGCTGGAGCGGTTCTCGCTGGCGGAGGCGCAGAAGGGCGCGACGCCCGAGGCGCTGCAGATGGCGCGCTGCGGCCGCGGCGAGATCCTCGAGGACCGGCTCGACGCCACGGGCGCGGCGAAGGCCTGGCGCGACGCGGTGGCAGCGGATCCCAAGAGCCCGTGGGCGGAGCTCGCGGCCATGCGGCTGCTCGATGTCGAGGGCGACTCGGAGGACGTCGACGAAGTCGTGGCGTCGGCGCCGGCGCTGGTGGCGAACGGCGGCTCTCCACGCGCTGCGCGGTTCTTGCGCGAGGCGGCGGCGCGGGTCCTGCGCAGCTCGACGGCTGCGGACGCGGCGGTCCATGAGCGCTCCGCGTGGGCCGCGATGGGCGCGGTCGGTGACTGGCGCGTGGCGGGTCCGCTGGCGTCCCTGCGTCTCTTGCCGCTGACCGAGGCCACCGCGCTCGACGGCGCCGTCACCTCGACCATGCCGGCCACGGGGCCCGCTGGCACCACCGGCGAGCGCACGCTGCGCTTCCCCGACGGCGATGTCGGCCTCGAGCTCGAGCCGGGCGATGGCGATCTGTTCTTCGCGCAGAGCGAGCTCACCGTGGCGTCGGGCGGCGCCTATCTGGCCTGGTTCGAGGGCGCGGCCGCGGCGGAGGTGCGCCTCGATGGCGAGGTCGTGTTCTCGCGCTCGCCCTGGCCTCGGGAGGTGCCGCGCGCGATCGTCGTTCCCATCGACGTGACGCCGGGCGCGCACGAGGTGCTCGTGCGCTGGTCTCGGGCCGAGGGCTCGCGCTTCCGCATGTCGTTCGTGCGCCGCGATGGCCTGCCGGGCGACATCCGCTCGGAGGCGCCGGCCGCGCTCTCCGCGAGGCGCGCGCCGTCACCGTGCGCGCTGGGCACCAACTGCTCGAGGACGCCGGCGTGGTCCGATGACGAGGGCCTGCGTGGCTTCGCCGAGCGCGCGCTCAAGGCCGACGGCGACGACGCGATCGCCTCGTGGCTGCAGGTCCGCTCGCTCCTCCCCGACGATCGCCTGCGGGCGCGCTTCGCCATCGATCGCCTGGTGTCGTTGACCTCGAACGGCGCGGCGGCCCTGGCCTTGCGGGCCTCGTTCGCGCTGCGCGACCTCGAGCTGCCCGACCGCTTGGGACGCGCGGCAGCGCTGGCGGATCTGCGCAAGGCGACCACGATCGATCCCCTGCTCCTGCGCGCGCGGCTCACGGCGGCTGCGCTGGAGCGCGACTCGGAGCGGCCCGATGACGCGGAGGCCGAGCTGAAGGCCGCCGAGCAGGCGATCGGCCCGGCTCTGCCCGTGCGCCTGCTCCTCGCGCGCGCCCGCCTGATGGAGCAGCAGGGCAACGTGGCGGGGCAGAAGCAGCTCGCGACGCAGGCCTTCGCGCTCGAGCCCCGGCGCTGCGATGTGCGCCAGATGCTGTTCGACATCGCGCGGCGCGAGGGAGGCGTG
>JAFEBC010000027.1 GCA_018266095.1 Deltaproteobacteria bacterium | reverse complement strand
GGTGCAGCAGGGAACGCTGCGCGTGGGCGATCCGATCGTCACGGGCACGGTCTCGGGCCGCGTGCGCTCGCTCATGAACGAGCACGGCGAGCAGGTCGACGACGTGCCGCCGGGCTTCCCGGTGGAGGTGCTGGGTCTGGATGGCGTGCCGCAGTCGGGTGACGACCTGAACGTGGTCGAGGACGAGACCTCGGCGGCGACCATCGCCGAGCACCGCCTGAAGAAGCAGCGCGACAGCGAGCTGGCCAAGTCGACGTCGAAGATGACGCTCGAGGACTTGCTGCAGAAGAGCAAGAACGTGGGCCAGAAGGAGCTGCGCGTCATCGTCAAGGCGGACGTGGGCGGCTCGGTCGAGGCGCTCAAGGTGTCCTTGGCCAAGCTGGCGACGGCGAAGGTCGGCATCGACATCATCCACGCGGCCGTGGGCAACGTGACCGAGTCTGACGTGCACCTGGCGCAGTCGGCCAAGGCGATCATCATCGGCTTCAACACCAAGGCCGAGAGCAAGGCCGCCGAGACCGCCGCGCAGCGTGGCGTGCACCTGAAGCTCTACACGATCATCTACGAGGCCATCGACGACGTGAAGCTGGCGATGGAGGGTCTGCTCGAGGCCATCATCAAGGAGAAGGCGCTCGGCAAGGCCAAGGTGCTCGCGCTCTTCAACGTGCCCAAGCTCGGCTCGATCGCGGGCTCGTCGGTCATCGACGGCAAGATCACGCGCACCGCGATGGTGCGTCTGGTGCGCGACTCCAAGCCGATCTTCTCGGGCAAGCTCGCGTCGCTGCGCCGGTTCAAGGACGACGTGAAGGAAGTCGACAAGGGCTTCGAGTGCGGTATCGGCATCGAGGGCTTCAGCGAGATGAAGGAAGGCGACATCATCGAGGCCTACGAGCTGGAGACGATCCGGCCTTCGCTCTGGTAGCTGAATCGGCCCGCGCGTGCGTGATGGCGCGCGGTGCCGCCGAAGGTGAGTCATGGTCGTCGGCGTCCTGAAGCTGTCGCTCGTCATCGGCGGCGCGCGGTCCTTGAAGGACAAGCGGCAGGTCGTGCGCAAGGTGCTCGATCGGGCGCGGGCGCGGTTCAATGTGTCCGCGGCCGAGGTGGGCGATCTCGAGGTCTGGCAGCGCGCCACGCTGGGGTTCGCGGCGGTGGCGAACGAGGCCGGGTTCGTGAATGAAGTGCTGGACAAGATCACGCGCGACGTCGAGGGGCTTGGCGAGGCGCAGCTGGTCGACCGGCAGCTCGAGATCGAGCACTACGAGGGCATGGGCGAGTCGGTCAGGCCGGGCTACCCGACGGGCGACAAGCCGAACCTCGACTGGGACGACGAGGCTACGCTGACGGATGTGCGCGGCGTGGACACCGACGACGAGCGGACGAGCCCAGGCGGCGAGGCGACGAATCCGGGGCGTGAGCACGAGGGCTGGCTCGAGCCGGACGATGTGGAGAAGAGCGACCCGGGAGGTCGAACGTGAGCACGAAGAACCGTCCGGAGCGTGTGGCGCAGCTCATTCATGAGCGCATGGGCGAGCTGCTCATTCGCGGCATGAAGGACCCGCGCGTGCAGAACGTGACCATCACCGGCGCGAAGATCTCGGCGGACCTGCGGAACGCGCGCGTGTTCTGGACGATGCGCGGCGACGAGGTGCAGCGCGAGGCGGCGAAGAAGGGCCTGGCGACGGCGACGGGGTGGCTGCGGCGGGAAGTGGCGCAGAGCCTGGGGCTGCGGGTGGCGCCGGAGCTGTTGTTCACCTTCGATGAGAGCATCGATCGCGGCATGCGCATCGAGGAGCTCTTGCAGGACGTGAAGCGGCAGGACGCGCAGCGCAAGGCGGAGAGCGAGTCGGCGGCGGCGGAGGGTGCGTCTGGAGCTGAGGCTGGTGCGCCGGCGGGCCCGGCTGCTGCGGCTGCGGTGGTGGACAAGCCATGAAGGCCGTGAACCGCGAGGCCAAGAATCCGCGCGATTGGAAGCCCGCGGAGAACCTGCCCAAGGCCATCGCGGCGCTGCGGGATGCCAAGCGCATCCTCTTCACCATGCACCGGCATCCGGACGGCGACGAGCTGGGGTCGGCGCTGGCGCTCGCGTGCGCGATGAAGGAGCTGGGGAAGGACGTGGTCGTCTACAACCCGGATGAGCTGCCGTACAACTTCCGCTTCCTGCCGATGGCGGGCGCGGTGGTGAAGTCGCTCGGCGCCGAGGAGCGCTTCGACGCGACGGTGGCGACGGATTCGGGGAGCGCAGACCGGCTGGGGCCCGAGGTGCCGGGGCCGGAGCGGCGCGGCGTGATGGTGAACCTGGACCACCACGTGACCACGCATCCGTTCGGGGACGTGAACTACGTCGATCCCGAGGCGGCGGCTGTCGGTGTGCTCTCGTACAAGATCATCCGCGGGCTGGGGCATACGGTGTCGCGCGATGCGGCGCAGTGCATCTACGCGAGCATCCTCGCGGACACGGGGAGCTTCCGCTACTCGAGCACGGATCCGGAGTCGCTGCGCATCGCGGCGGAGCTCGTCGAGGCGGGCGTCGAGCCGTGGGAGATGACGGTGCAGGTGTACGAGCAGCAGCCGCTCGCGCGCATGAAGCTGCTCGCGGAGGTGCTGTCGACGCTCGAGGTGGCCGAGGGCGGGAAGCTCGCCACGCTGACGATCACGCAGGCGATGATCTCGCGCACGGGCACGACGCACGACTTGACGGACGGGTTCATCAACCACGCGCGGTCCATCGACGGCGTCGAGGTGGCGGCGAGCTTCACCGAGCCCGCGCCGGACGCGCTGGCCAAGGGCGAGAAGCCCGGCTGGCGCGTGAGCTTCCGCTCGCGTGGGCGCGTGGACGTGTCGAAGGTGGCGCAGGCGTTCGGCGGCGGCGGGCACAAGAACGCGGCGGGGTGCACGGTGGACGGGCCGGAGGCCGACGTGCGGTCGCGGATCGCGGCGGAAATTCACAAGCAGCTCGCGTAGCAACCGCAGCGCCCGCGGATGCGCTTGGTGCGCATGGATCCGCGCGGCGCGGTGATGATTTGGCAAGGAGCTCAAGGTGTCTCGCAGCGACGTGACTGGCGTGATCGTGATCGACAAGCCGTCGGGGCCGACCTCGTTCGATGTCGTCCGGCGCGTGAAGACGCTGTTCAAGGTGAAGCGCTGCGGGCACACGGGCACGCTCGATCCGACGGCGACGGGCGTGCTGCCCATCTGCCTCGGCGATGCGACCAAGGTGGCCGGCTTCGTGGCCGACGGCGAGAAGGAGTACGCGGCGACGGTGCGCTTCGGCGAGACCACCGACACCCAGGACGCGGCGGGGAAGACGTTGGAGCGCAAGCCCACGAGCGCGCTGACCGAGGCGAGCGTGGCCGATGCGCTGGCCGGGTTCACGGGCCTCATCACGCAGACGCCGCCGATGTACTCGGCGCGCAAGGTGGACGGGCAGCGGCTGTACGAGCTCGCGCGCGAGGGGAAAGAGGTCGAGCGCGAGGCGCGCACGGTGCACATCGACGAGGCGCGGGTGACGTTCTACACGCCGGCCGTCGCGCACAAGGACGGCGGGCCCGACGTGGTGGACGTGGGCATCTTCGTGCGCTGCAGCAAGGGCACGTACCTGCGCACGCTGGCGGCGGACCTGGGCGAGAAGCTGGGCTGCGGGGCGCACCTGCGCGAGCTGCGGCGCGTGCGGGTGGGGCCGTTCGGCATCGACGAGGGCGTGGGCCTCGACAAGCTGATGGAGCTGGCGAAGGACGGCAAGCGCGAGGAGCTGCTCGCGTACGTGATGCCGCTGTCGCGGGCGCTGGATGAGCTGGCGGACCTGCGGCTCGACGCGGCGCTGGCGCGGCGGGTGGCGCACGGGCACTCGCCGGGGCCGAGCGATCTCTCGCGGCTGCGGGCGCCGCCGTATCCGCGCGGGCGCAAGGTGCGGCTGACGTCGCCGGAGGGCGAAGTGCTGGCGGTGGCCGAGAGCGATGGGGTGGGGACGCTCGCGCTCTTGCGCGTGCTGGTGGGCGGGGCGCCGGACGAGGAGTAGCGCGCGCCTCGGGGGAGGGCCGATGATTCGCTCGTTGCTCCAGTTCGTCTACGGCTCGACGCCCGTCGAGTTTCGCAGCGCGTACGGTCTCGCCGAGTCGGTCGAGCGCCTGCGTGCCGGGACGCGCCGGTCGGTGTTCGTCGCGCCAGGCCGGACCGTCGCGGTGGGCAACGTGACGGCGGACGCCGTGCGCCTGCGCCGCTTCGTGCCCATGGTGGGAAACAACATGTCGCCGTACTTCTTCGGCCGATTCGTGGTCCGCGGGAGCGCGGTCTGGCTGACCGGCCGCTTCGCGCTGCCGCTCTGGTCCAGGCTCTTCCTGTCGCTCTTCCTCGCGGCAGTGACGGCGGGCGGGCTCTTCGTCTCCTTGGCCGGCCCGCCAGGCGCCGCGCTCCAGGTCGCGCCGCGCGTCCCCCTCGGGGTCGGGTTTTGTCTCAGCATCGCGGCGCTGGGGAAGTGGGTCGCGCGCAACGACATCCCTTGGTTGACGCAGCAGATGAACGCCGCGCTCGGGGTTCCGGCCCAGGGTGATGCGGCGTCGCCCCTGCCCGCAGAGGCTCCTTCGCCGCTGGTGCCTCGCGTCGCCGCGGCGTTCTTTGCGTTCTTCGCGATCCAGGGACTCGTCGCCATCGCGCGGCATCGCGTGGGTCCTGCGGTCGCGCCGTTCAGCGAGGGAGCCTGGCGGAGCTACGTCGTGATCTCGTCGATCACGTTCGTCTGCCTCGCGGGTGGGCTCGTGCTGCGCAAGGTCTGGGCATGGCGGCTGTTCTTTGCGGTGGCCGTCGCGTCCGCGTCGGTGACCCTCGCAGCCCTGTGGCTGGAGCCGGAGGCGCCGCTGCCGGTCAAGGTCTTCATGACGGTCGGCGCGGCGGTCGTCTCGCTGTTCTGGCTGCGCTGGTGGCACGCTCAGCGGATCCACTTCACGGCAGGCTAGGGCGCCGGCCGGATGCGCAGGATGTAGCCGTTCTGGTCCTCGCTCACGAACAGGCTCCCCTTCGCCCCGACCGTGATGCCGGTGGCCCGCGCCAGGCGTGACTTCCCGTCGGCCGCCTGGAAGCCGCCGCCGAACTCGACCCATTGCTTGCTCGGGTCCGACCAGTCCACGTCGGTCGCGGGCACATCCCCTGTGATGGGCACGAAGGCCACCCGCGGCGGCGCGTCGAAGACGTTGTTGGTCGAGTGCCACGACCCGTGCGCCGCGATGTAGAGCCCGCGCCACGCGCTCGGGAACGCGAACTTGCCCGCCTGGTCCGCCGGATAGAACACGGCGCCGATGAGCGTCGAGTACGCGGGCAGCTCCACGCGCGGCTGCACGGTGGCCGAGCAGTCGGAGCCCGAGATGTACGCGTGGTGGTCCTCCTCGCAGTTGGGCCAGCCGTAGTCGGCGAGGCCGTCGTGCGCGGTGAGGGCGTCGAAGTACTCGTACGGGTGGCCGTGTGGCAGGTTGTCCTGGCCGGCGCCGCCGATCCACACCGTGCCCGTGGCCGGGTTGGTGGCGAGCGCGATGGCGTTGCGCACGCGCGTGGCCTTGCGGGTCATGTTGTGGCCGTCGAGGTCGAAGCGCAGCACCGCGGCGCGCGTGGGATCGGTCTCGACGCCCGCGTTCGCCGACGAGCCGACGCCGACGTAGAGCGCGTTGCCCGCGACCGTGACCGAGCTGGTGACGTGCACGTCGCCGTCGCCGCCTTGGATGGGCGAGCCGGTGCGCACGCCCGCGATGGCCGCGCCGGTGCTGGAGCTGAGCTGGCCGTCGACGTAGGCCATCGAGTAGAGGCCGTACTGCGTGGCCACGTAGACGGTGCAGGTCGCGGCCGAGTACGCGAGGCCCTGCGCGGGCGTGTCCGAGAAGGTGGCGAAGGTGGTGGGCGCGCCCGGGTTGCCGTCGGCCTCGGCGGCGGGGATGAGCCAGAGCTTGCCGCCGTTGGTGGCGACGAGGAGATCGTCGTTGGGGAGCGCGGCCAATTCGCGGGCGCCGCTGATCTTGGCGATGGCGGTCAGGGTGAAGCCGGACGGCACGGTGAGCGACGAGGGCGCGCTGGGGAGCGTGCCGACGGGCGAGTAGACGGTGGCGACCTGTCCGTTGCAGCGGGTGGGGATGGACACGGTGCCGCCGTCCGAGCCTGCGTCCGCCGAGCCCCCATCGGTCCCTGCGTCCGCGCCCGCATCGGCCGGGCCCGCGTCAGCTCCGGCGTCCGTCGTGCCCGCGTCAGCCCCAGCGTCGGTGCCCGCGTCCACTCCCGCGTCAGCTCCGGCGTCCGTCGTGCCCGCGTCTGCGCCCGCGTCAGCCCCAGCGTCCCCGTTGCCTCCAGCATCGGCCCCCGCGTCTTCCGTGCCGATGCCGAGGCCAGCGCCACTGCAGGCCACCAGGCCAAGCAGGGCCGCCACCGCGAGCGGGCGCGACAGGTCTCGCAGGCCTCGGGGAGCAGCGCGCATGGCTCCAGAGTCGTCCAAGCCGGACTTCGACGCCAGGAGTGCAGAATTCCGTGTGCAGCCGGGTGGGGCGAGGTCGCACCCGGAGGTCGCGGCGCAACCGCCGAATCCGTCCTGGTACACTCCGCGGCATGAGCGTCCTCGATCGCGACCTCGAGATCCCGCATGCGCGGCTGCGCTGGCCGGCGCTCGGGGGCCCGCGGCCGATCCTCGACGCCGGGACCGCGCAGTCGCTGGTTCCGGCGCCGGGCGAGGTGGTGCTGGTGGCCTGCAACCTGGACTGGCCGCCCGAGGGGCTGACGGCCCTGCGGCGGCTCCTCTCGGCCAAGGAGCAGGAGCGGGCGGCGAAGTTCGCGCATGCGCACCTGCGCGATCGGTGGACGGCGGGCCGCGGGCTCTTGCGGGTGCTCCTGGGGGCGGCCGCGGGCCTCGAGCCGGTGGCCATCAAGTTCAAGTACGCCGAGCACGGCAAGCCCTCGCTCGCGGCGGGGCCGGATGTGCGCTTCAACGTCTCGCACTCGCACGCGGTGGGGCTCTACGCGTTCTCCTCGGGCCGCGAGGTCGGCGTCGACGTCGAGGCCATCCGCAAGCGCAACTCGGACGGCGTGGCCAACCGCTTCTTCCACGCCAACGAGAGCGCGGCGCTGGCGAAGCTTCCCGACGCGCAGCGCGTGGAGGCCTTCTTCGGCGTCTGGTGCTGCAAGGAGGCCTTCATCAAGGCCACGGGCGCAGGGTTGTCGCAGAGCCTGTCGTCGTTCGAGTTCGAGCTGGGGCCGCGCGGGCCCGTGCGGCTGAGCTGGTTCCGCGACGATCCGCAGGCGCCCGGGCGCTGGACGGTGCACCTGCTCGACCCGGCCGATGGCGTGCGCGCGGCCCTCATCGCCGAGGGTGAGGTCTCGAGGCTGCGCTGCGTATCGCTCGCGCCTTCGCCGGAGTAACGTGCGGGGCCGATGAACACTTGGCCCCTGCGTGACGTCACACCTCCGATGAGCTCTCTCTCCATCGTCCTCGCGCTGCTGCTCGCGGCGCCCGTGTCCGAGGCCGCGCCCGCAACCAAGGCGCACAAGCCGCCGTCCAAGGCCCCCGCGGCCGAGCCGGTCAAGGCCGTCCCCGTGGGGGGCGCTCCGCTCGTCCCAGGCACCGTCCCGGCGGGGCCGATGCCGCTGGCGCTGGCCGCCATGCCCGGGAACGCGAACCTCCTGGGCTTGAACCTGCCCGCGCCCGACGAGGCCGCGCTGGCGTCGGTCAAGCGCTACTCGAACACGCGCCAGGCGGCCCTGCTCGACGTCTTCGCAGACGGCACGGGCGTGCTCATCGCCACGCGCTTCGCCTCGACCAACCAGCTCCACCTCGTCGAGCAGCCGATGGGCGCGCGCACGCAGCTCACCTTCAGCGACGAGCCCATCTCCAATGCGCGCCTGTTGCCGCAGGACCCGAACATCGTCTTCTTCCTGCAGGACAAGGGCGGCGGCGAGTTCTTCCAACTGTTCCGGCTGGACCGGCGCACGCAGAAGATCGACCTCATCACCGACGGCAAGTCGCGGAACGAAGCGCTCGTGCTCTCGCGCGAGGGGCACAAGCTGGCGTGGGCCAGCACCGCGCGCAACGGCAAGGACACGGACGTGTACGTGGGCGACACGAGCGTCGCCAAGGACGCGCACCGCGTGACCGAGCAGGAGGGCTCGTGGCGGCCGCTCGACTTCGCGCCGGCCGCGGGCAAGCTGCTCGTCCTCCAAGAGCGCTCGGTGTCGGACGCCGACCTCTGGCTCATCGACCTCGACAAGGGCGAGAAGAAGCAGCTCACGCCCAAGGACGGCAAGGCGGGCGTGCGCGACGCGGCCTTCACCGCGGACGGGCGCGGCGTGTACCTGGTCACCGACCGCTGGTCGAACTTCGCCGAGCTCTATCGCATCGACCTGGCCAAGCCCGACGCCCAGCCCGTGTCGCTCACGCGCAGCATCCCGTGGAATGTCGAGTCCATCGCGGTGCCGCACGATCCGGGCGCGCCCACGTCCATCGCGGTGAGCTTCAACCAGGACGGCTACAGCCGCCTGTTCCTGGCCGAGCCTGGCACGGGGAACCTGCTCTCGGTGCCGCTGCCGGGGACCCTCCTGAGCGGCATGCGCTTCGCGCCCAAGCGCTCGGACCTGCTCGCGCTCGCGGTCGAGACGTCCCGCGGCCCGCGCGACGTGTACACGCTGGAGCTGCGCTCGAAGAAGTACATCCGCTGGACGCACTCGGAGCTGGGCGGCCTGGACGAGTCGGCGATGGTCGAGCCCAAGCTGGTGCACATCGAGGGCAAGGCGGGTCCGGTGCCCGCGTTCGTGTACTCGCCCGCGAACACCAGCAAGCACGCGGCGCTGGTGGTGTGGCACGGCGGGCCGGAGTCGCAGAGCCGGCCCGGGTTCAGCGCCTTCGCGCAGATGATGGTGAACGAGCTGGGCCTGACCGTGGTGTACCCGAACCCGCGCGGCTCGGATGGGTACGGCAAGGCCTGGCTCGCGGCTGACGACGGCGTCTCGCGCGAGCAGGCGCTCGAGGACTGCGCGAGCGTGCTGGATTGGCTCGCGGGGCAGCCCGACATCGACGCGCAGCGCATCGGCGTGCAGGGCGGCTCGTACGGCGGCTACCTCGTGCTGGCGACCGCGGCGTTCTTCCCGCAGAAGATCCGCGCGGCCGTGGACGTGGTGGGCATCTCGAACCTCGTGACGTTCCTCGAGAACACGAGCCCGTATCGCCGCGACCTGCGCCGCGCCGAGTACGGCGACGAGCGCATCCCCGAGGTGCGCGCGGTGCTGCAGCGCATCTCGCCCTTGAACAGCGTGGACAAGATGACGCCCGCCATGTTCGTGCAGCAGGGCAAGAACGACCCGCGCGTGCCGCAGAGCGAGGCCGAGCAGATCGTGAAGGCGCTGCGGGACGCGGGCCGTGCGCCCTGGTACCTGCTGGCGCTCAATGAGGGCCACGGGTTCCAGAAGAAGGAGAACAAGGACGCGGGCCTGGCGGCGATCCTGCAATTCCTGCGGGCGAAGCTGCTCGAGGCGCCGGCGAGCGCGAGCGTCTCACCCTAGAAGCTGGCGCTCCGATCCGATGGGTGAGTGCTTGCCCGATCATTCACCGCAGAGGCGCTGAGCCGCCGAGGAACGCGGAGAACTGCTCTTGGGCTTGGCTGATCTCTCGAACGATTGGCTCAGCCTGAAACCCAAGAAAATTCTGCGTATCTCTGTGCTTCGGCGTCTCTGCGGTGAATCTCCGCCCGAGCAACCCTGCCCGGACGGAGCTCTGCTTTCCGGGGTGCCACGCTTCCTTTTCGGAAGTAGCTGAGAATCCACAAGCAGCCGCGCGCATCCAACGCGTCGTCTGCACGACACCCCCTTCCTGGAGCGCACCATGTTCGTCATCGCCGGAGTCACTGGTCACGTCGGTTCTGCCACCGCCAAGTCGCTGCTCGCCAAGGGCGCGAAGGTGAAGGTCATCGTCCGCGACGCCAAGAAGGGCGCGGAGTGGTCCAAGCTGGGCGCCGAGGTGGCGCAGGGCTCGATCACGGACACCGCCTTCCTGACGGGCGCGCTCAAGGGCGCCGAGGGCTTCTTCACGCTCTTGCCGCCCGACTTCGTCTCGGCCGACCTGTTCGCGGGCCAGAAGGCGACCTCGGACGCGATCGCGGCGGCGGTCAAGGCCTCGGGCATCAAGCACGTGGTGCTGCTGTCGTCGGTCGGCGCGCACCTGTCCGAGAAGAACGGGCCCATCAAGGGCCTCAACTACCTGGAGGGCGCGCTCAAGGCCACGGGCGTGACGCTGACGGCGCTGCGGCCGGGGAGCTTCCAGGAGAACGTGCACAACTCGGTCGGCGCGGCCAAGGCCACGGGCCAGTTCTACAACCTGTCGCTCTCGGCCGACTACGCGTACCCGCAGATCGCCACCCAGGACATCGGCGCGTTCGCGGCGGAGGCGCTGCTGGCCAAGCCCGCCAAGAGCGAGAGCGTGCTCATCCTCGGGCCGTCGTACTCGCCGCGGCAGGTGGCGGAGAAGCTCGGCGCGGCGCTGGGCAAGACGCTGCAGATCGTGGACGTGCCGATGGCGAACTGGGCCGGCGCGCTGCAGCAGGGCGGGGTGCCGAAGCCGATGGCGGACGCGCTCGCGGAGATGTACGTGGGGTTCAACACCGGCATCATCACGGGCGTGGGCGACCGCACCGTGCAAGGCACGACGACCATCGACGAGGTCATCAAGCACGCCATCGCGTAGCGCCGTATGGAAGGCCGTGCGCCCGCGCGAGGCGTGCGCGCACAGGTCCCGAAGCACCGCAGCGAGCCGCCCGATCTGTTCGATCGGACCGCTCGCTGCGTGCGTTTCAGGGCTGCGAATCGAGCCGGACCGGCTACACGTCCTCGAGGAAGTCCGCGTTCGAGTCGTAGGCCGACAGGCTCTTGATGAGCCGCTCCATCGCCTCGACTGGCTTGAGCGCGAAGAGCGCCCCGCGCAGCTTCTTCACCTTCTCGTACTCGTGCTGGGAGAAGAGCTTCTCCTCCTTGCGCGTGCCCGAGGTCTGGATGTTGATGGCCGGGAACACGCGCTTCTCGGCGAGCGCGCGGTCGAGGTTGATCTCGAGGTTGCCGGTGCCCTTGAACTCCTCGAAGATCACCTCGTCCATGCGCGAGCCCGTGTCGATGAGCGCGGTGGCGATGATGGTGAGCGAGCCGCCCTCCTCGGCGTTGCGGGCCGCGCCGAACAGCCGCTTGGGCCGCTCCAGCGCGCGCGAATCGACGCCGCCCGACAGCGTGCGGCCCGACGACTCGACCTCCTTGTTGTAGGCGCGCGACAGGCGCGTGATGGAGTCGAGCAGGATCACGACATCCTTGCCAGCCTCGACGAGGCGCTTGGCGCGCTCCATCGCCATCTCGGCCACGTGCAGGTGCTCATCGGTGGGACGGTCGGACGACGAGGCGTAGACGTCCGCCTTCACCGTGCGCTTGAAGTCCGTGACCTCTTCCGGCCGCTCGTCCACCAAGAGCACGAACTGGATCACGTCGGGCCGGTTGGTGGAGATGGCGTGCGAGATCTTCTGCAGCATGATCGTCTTGCCCGTCTTGGGCGGCGCCACGATGAGCGCGCGCTGGCCGAGGCCGATGGGCGCGACGATGTCGATGACGCGCGTGAGCACTTCCTTGCCCGTCGTCTCCATCACCAGGCGGTCGTCGGGGTCGATGACCGTGAGGTTCTGGAACGCCGTGCGCGCGGCCGCGAGCTGCGGCGTCATGCCCTCGACGGTGTCGACCTTCACGACTTGCAGGCGGCCGTTTCGCTTGAGCGCCTGGCCCGTCATCACCACGCCGGGACGTAGCTTGTCGCGGTCGATGATGTGGCGCGGCACGTCCACGTCGTCCTGCTGCGGGAGGAAGTTGCGCTTGGCGTCGCGCAGCCGCCCGTTGCCGCGGTGGTCGACGTCGAGGATGCCCTCGACCGGCGTGGCCTGCTCTTGCGGCCTCTGCTGTTGATTGTGCTGCCCGCGCTGCGCGTGGTGCTGGTGGCGCTGGCCGTGGTGCTGACGGTTGCCCTGGTGGCCCTGCTGGCCGGGCTGCTGCTGGCCCTGCGGACCGCCCTGGTTGCCGTTGCCCTGGTTGCCGTTGTTGCCGTTTCCGTTGCCCGGCTGGCCCTGCGGCGCCTGGCCTGGCTGCGCGGCCTGACCCTCGGCGGGCGGCTGCTGCGGCTGGCCATCGGCGCTCGCGGACGCGCCCTCTGCCTTCGGCGCATCGCCCGACGCGGCCTGCTGCGGCTGCGCGTCGCCCGGCTGGCCCTGCGGCGCCTGGCCCTGCGCGGCCTGCTGTCCCGGCTGCGCGCCCTCAGGGGCGTCGTCCGGCCCGTCATCGTCGTCGCCGTCGTCGAGGTTCTCGATGTCGAGGATGCGGCCCTGCGCGTCGCGCGGCGGGGCGTACCCGGGCGCGTTCAGGTTCTGCTGGTGGCCCTGGCCCTTGTTGCGCCCGCGCCCGCGGCCACCGCGCCGCTGCCGCCGGAAGCGCCGCCGGCCCCCGCCCCGACCCTGCTGGCCGTTCTGTCCGCCGTTGTTGCC
>JAFEBC010000279.1 GCA_018266095.1 Deltaproteobacteria bacterium | reverse complement strand
CTGCGCTTCGCCATCGCCACCAAGGCCAACCCCACCTCGCGCGCCGACTGGACCATCGTGGGCGACGTGGTCTCGGCCGACCGCCCGCCCATCCCGTGCGGCGGCGCCTGCGCGTCGGACCAGGTGTGCATCGTCGACGCCAACGCGCCCAACAGCGAGCGCTGCGCCAAGCCGGCCGCGACCTGCGTCCCGGCCTGCACGGGCAAGCAGACGTGCGTGGGCGCGGTCGACAGCTCGAAGCCGAACGAGTGCCACGACTCCAAGCAGGCCGACGCGAACCCCGACCTGCCGCCGGGCACGGGCCTGATGCCGGCGCTCAAGTTCATGGACGACAAGGCCGTGATCGCCTACTACGACTCGCTCACGCACTCGCTCAAGGCGGTCAAGGCGACGGCGGCGGGCGCGGCCCCGGCCTTCGGCGCCGCGGTCGAGCTCGACGGCAATGACGCGACCACCAGCACCCGCCGCGACGCGGGCCGCTGGCCGTCCATCGACATCGCGCCCTCGACGGCGAGCCAGCGCATCGCCATCACCTTCCAGGACCTGACCTCGCAGCAGCTCCTGCTGTACACCTCGAATGACCTGTTCGCGCACCCGGCGCACGCGGCTGACGGCGCGTCGGGCCTCATCCACGTGCTCGACAACGGCCTCCCGGCCAGCGGCGACCCGTGGCACGCGCAGTCGTTCCCGGGCGTGCAGAGCGCGGTGGCGTTCACGCCGGCCGGCAAGATCGCGGCGGCGTACCAGGACGGCACGCCGGTCGATCTGCTCTTCGCCACGTTCGACCCGTCGACCAACAAGGTCGGCGGCCGGGCGACGGTGCGCAGCGACGGCGCGACGGGCTTCTACCCGCGCGTGGTGATGGACCAGGGCACGGCGTACATCTCCAGCGCGACCATCAAGGCCGCGACTGCGCAGCTCACGTCGAACGCGCTCAAGCTGGACTCGCGCTCGGCGCCGTAAGCCGAGCGGGACAGAAGGACCGCACCTCTCGGGGACGCTCTGGGCAACCAGGCGTCCCCGAAGTGTTTCTGTCGAGACGAAGCCTACGCGTCCGGATGCCCCGCGGACGCCTCGGCGACGATGGCGCGCAACAGCTCCTCTGCCTCGGCCGCCGCCTCGGGGTCGGCCTTTCCCTGCTGCGAGGCCCGCGAGGCCTCCATCACCGCGCGCTCGGGATCGATGTCGAGCAGCAGCTTGGCGAACTCCAGCCGCACTCGCGGATTGTCCGGCGCCAGCGCGACCGCGCGGCCGAACATGCGCACCGCCTCGTCCGGCGCGAGGGCGCGCAGGAGCAGCGCCAGCCGGAACGTCATCGCCGGGTCGTCGACGAGGCGGAGCGCGGCGCGCAAGAGGCCCGCGGCTTCGTCGACGCGCCCCTCGGACTCGGCGAGCGACGAGAGGCGCTCCAGCACCTCCGCGCGCCCCGCGGCGTCCAGCTCGTCCGAGAGCTCATCGCGGACGCGGACGTAGAGCGCGGTGGCCTCGGCCTTCGCCCCCTGCGCGGCCCGCAGCGCCGCCAGCGCCATCAGCACGGGCGGGTCGTCCGGCCGCTGACTGGCGAGCTCCTCGAGCGCGGACTGCCAGCAGGGCGCGAAGCGGCCCTCGGCGCCCTCCTCTGCCGCCGACAGCAGGAGGTCGCGGGCGCGCTCGAACTCGGGCGCGTCGGACAAGAGCTGCAAGAGCTCCCCGCTGGCGTCTGCCGGATCCGCGAGTCGCAGCCAGAGCGCCGCGGGCTGCCCGGCGGCCGTGCGCTCCTCGAAGGTCTGCTCGGCCGCCGCACACGAGCGCAGCGTCCGCCACGCGCGCACGTAGGCGAGCGCCTGCTCGGACGTCACGGGCAGCTCGTCGGAGAGCGCGGGCGCCGCGGCGTCCTCGGCCAGCTCGAGCAGCAGCGTGCGGATGAGCTCTTGGGGCAGCGACGGCAGCTCACCCAGGAGCCGCCGCATCGACACCGCCGCCCGCACCTCACCGCGCGTGTCGACGAGCTGCACCGAGAGCTCGACCTGCTGCCCGGACGCGGCGAGCAAGCCGGCCAACGCGAACTCGGCCGCCGCTGCGCGGGCCCACGCCGACAACGTGGCCGGGTCGGCCAACTCGACCGCCGATGGGTCCAGCAGGAGCCGCTCGATGTCGTCCGCGTCCTCGAGGGCGGCCTCGTCGAGCTCCTCCACGAGGACACTCTCGAACACGCGCGTGTCATCCAGCAGCCGCGAGGTCTCGTCGAGGAGCCAGGCCGCGAGCGCCTCGGAGTCGGAGAGCGACAGGGGTTCCTCGGGTCCCTGGAGCTCGTCGGGCAGCGGGGAAGCGGTGTCCGCGTTGGCGTTCGCGGCGGCGTTGGCGTTCGCGTCGGCGTCGGCGTTCGCGTCGGCGTTGGCGTTCGCGTCGGCGTCGGCGTTCGCGTCGGCGTCGGCGTTCGCGTCGGCGTTCGCGTCAGCGTTGGCGTTCGCGGCGGCGCTGGCGTTCGCGTTCGCGTTCGCGTCGGCGTTGGCGTTGGCGTTCGCGTCAACGTCGCTCGAGACCGACTGGCCCCCCGCAGCGACCGCGGCCTCCTCGGGCTCGGTGGCCGTGTCTGGACGGGCCTTCCTGCCGCGCCCCTTGCCCTTCTTCGACTGGCTGGCCTTTCCGCTCGAGGCCTCAGCGGCCCCGTGCTGACCCGCGTCCGGTCCGCTCCCAGCGGGCGCAGGCTCTGGCGCAACGGGCGCGGGCTCTGGCGCAGCGGGACCGTCCGCCGCGCCGACCTCGGCCGGCCCCCGTTCTGGAGCGTCGGGCTCCGCAAGAGCCGCGTCAGGCTCCGCGACTGCCGCATCAAGCTCCGCGCCTGCCGCGTCAAACTCCGCGACGGCCAGGGCCCGCGGCGGGTCGGGCGACACCAGCCAGGGGAGCAGCGCGACTCGTCTCACCGAAGCTCCGGCACGTGGCGCGCGAGGATCTCGTGGATGCCCGCGAGCTCGGGCCTGCGCGCGAGGGCCGCCTTCACGTAGCGCAGGGACGACGGGATGTGCACGAGGAACGACGGGTTCTTCTTCACCTGGTCGATGAACACGAACCGGCCCGCGTCCTTGAGCTTGCGCTGCACCGTCAGCAGGTCGAAGAAGGCCACGAACGCCGTCGCGTCGAGCGCCGGGCCGCCCTCGCGCGCGAAGGCCGAGAGCCAGCGGGCCAGCATGTCGTCGACGAGCGGCCGCTCGAGCTCGACGTAGCTGTCGCGCAGGAGGGCCACGAGGTCGTACTGCCGCGGCCCCTGCAGCGCGTCCTGGAAGTCGATGACCACCTGTTCGCCGCTGGGCACCACCATGATGTTGCGGCTCTGGTAGTCGCGGTGCGTGAACCCGCGCGGGGCCGCCGCGAGCTGCTCGGAGATCCCGGTGAACACGCGCCGCAGCTCGGTCAGCTCGGCCTCGGACGGCCTCGCGCCGCGTCCCAAGAGGCCCCACTCGATGAAGTGCTCGAACTCCCACTGGTACAGATCGAAGTCGAACGCACGCGTGTACGCGAGGCACGCCGGGTCCGGATTCTTCTCCGCCCGCGCCCGCAGCCGCGCGAGCTGGTCGATGGCCGCGCCGTAGATCTGCCGCGCCTCGCCGCCCTTGAGCGCCGCCTCCAGCGTGCGATCGGTGAGGTCCTCCATCACCAGAAAGCCGTCCGGTGCCGCGTCCAGGTAGATCCGGGGCACGCGCACGCCGAGCGTGCTCAAGTACCTGTGGACATTGAGGAACGGCAGCTCCGTGGGGGCCTTGTCCTTGGAGGCCTCCTCGCTCTTGCCCGGCTCAGGCGGCAGCTCCATCACCACCGCGGTGTGGCCGTCCAGGGTCACGCGCCAGTAGATGCGGTTGCCAGCTCCGCCGGGGAGCTTGAGCACCTGCGCGTTCGATGCGTCGCGCCCGAAGGCGCGGGAGTACGCGGCCTGAAGCTTAGAGGGTTCCATTCGGCCATTCAGAGTAGCCGAAATGTGCCCCGAATTGTGTCCCCGCCGCGCGCCGGGAGCGGCCTCGTTGCGCTGCGACGCGCAGGCCCCTCAGTTCGCGTCCTCGGGCACCGCCGGGAGCAGGAGCTCGGGCGCCCGCAGCGGACGCGGGCTGTGCTCTATGAGCGTCAACGGCTCGATGACCGGGCCCTCGATCTTGAGCCGATCGAACTCGCGCGCCTTGGGCAAGAAGCGCGACTCGAGCGACCCGACCGCGCTGTTGTAGGCGCCCACCGCGCCGCCCAGCTTGTCGCCGATGGCCTCCAGATGCCGCGCCAGGTCGGCCACGCGCTTGTACAGATCGCGCCCGAGCGCCGAGATGCGGTCCGCGTTCTCCGCCAGCGCCTCGTGCCGCCAGCCGATCTCGATGGTGCGCAGGAGCGCGATGAGGTTGTTCGGCGTCGCGATCACCACGCCGTCGGCGAAGGCGTTGTCGAACAGATCCGGGCACTGCTCGAGCGCAGCCGAATAGGCGCCGTCGTTGGGCACGAACATGACGACGAAGTCGGGCGAGTGGCCGTTCGGCCCCTTGAACTGCGACCAGTACGCCTTCTTGCCCAGCTTGGCCGCGTGCTCGCGCACGTGGCGCCCGTGGGTGGCGAGGTGCAGGGCGCGCGTGGCGTCGTCGGTGGCCGCGATCGCGTCGAGGTAGGCCGCGAGCGGGGCCTTGGCGTCCACGATGACGCGCCGGCCCGCGGGCAGCTTGACGGTGACGTCCGGTCGCAAGAGCCCGTCCTCGCTGGCGAGCGTCTGCTGCTCCTCGAAGTCGCAGTGCTCGACCATGCCCGCGAGCTCGATCACGCGGCGGAGCTGCACCTCGCCCCAGCGGCCGCGCGTCTGCGGCGCGCGCAGGGCCTGCGTGAGGTGGCTCGTGGCGCTCTCCAGCTTGCCCTGCCCGCTCTGGAGCTGACGGACCTGCTCGAGGAGCTGCGCCTGCGCCGACAGCCGCTGCTTCTCGACGCCCGAGAGGTGCCCCTCGAGCTTGGTGAGCTGCTCGCTGACCGGCTTCACCAGCGCGTCGATGGCGAGCTGGCGCCGCTCGAGATCGCCCTGCGCGCCCTGCTGGAACGCCTGGAGCTGCGCCTCGGCCAGGGCCCGCGCCTGCTCCTGCGTGCTCTGCAGCGTGCGCGCCGCCAGCGCCTCGAAGGTGTGCTGCAGGGACGTCTGCGCCTGGTCGACGAGCGCCAGCTTCTCGGCGGCCTGCTTGCGCTCGAGGTTCAGCGCCGTCTCCAGCTCGGCCCGGCGAGCGTGCGTCCTCTCCAGCTCGGCGTGCTGCACCTGCACGCGCTCATCGCGCAGCGCCAGCGCCTCGCGCAGCTCGGCCAGCCGGGACTCGCGCTCGCGGACCGACTGCTCGTGCCGCTGCCGCTCGCCTTCGTTCTGCGCGGTGGCGCGGGCGAGTTGCTCGCGGGAGGAGGCCAGCATCCGCTGCAGGTCACTGATGGTCTGCTGGCTGCGCTCGGTGGCCGCCTCCGCGTGCTTGCGCGCGTCCAGCTCGCGCGACAAGCGCAAGCGATCGACAATCCACAACAAAGTGGTCCCTGCGGCGGCGACGAAGGCGATCGAGGTGGCGAGGTTCATCATGCGACCACCCTACAGAGGGGGTCTGACATTCCCTTCCGGCGGCCTGGGCTGTGGCGCTGCAAGCTGCTGGAATTCCGCATGAAATCGATCTCCCCAGAAGCCCTGCTCGGCTTCGCGGACGGTCGAATCGTCGAGGCCGAAGAGATCATAGACGGTTCGATCGATCTGTCGATCGAGAAGATGATCCCGCTGTCGAATTCTTTGTCGAACGAGCGCGACCAGCGGCGCGCGGGCCTGCGGATCGAGCAGGCGCTTGGGCACCGGCAGCTCGCGCAGGGCCGACGGCTTCACGTTTACGTCGGTCGTACGCAGCCGGTGCACGCGCTCCAGCGCCACCGAGCCGAAGAGGCCGAGCAGGGCCAGGAGCAGCCCCTCTGCGTCGGGCGTGCCCTCGGGGATGGCCAGGGTCGAGAGCGAATCCAGGCCGACGAGCTCGGGTCCGATGAGCGCAGCCTCGAGCCAGCGGGCGTGCGGGGCGGCCTTGTTGGTGCGGATGCGCTGCACGGCGATGCGCGCGCGGCCGAGCTGCTTCTGCGTGAGCGACACGAGCGTGGCGTCGAGGGCGACGAGCGTCTTGGGGTGCCAGCGCAGCGCGAAGGGCTCGATGTCCTCGCCGCCGCAGAGCGCGATCTCGCCTGGGCCAGGCTCGCGGCGGGCGACGTGCGTGGCGTTGTCGCCGGTGCGCAGGCCGTAGCCGACCTCGCAGACCTCGTGCAGCGGGAGGGACTCGCGCTCGAGGGCGTCGCAGAGGGCCTGCTCGCCGCGGGTGCGGTACGGCTGCCAGCCCGAGTCGAGGTGGGCGCGCAGCGTGTCCTCGGAGAGCGCGCAGAGCGGCACGAGCGTCCCCGCCTGCGCGCGGGCCACATACGTCTCGCGCGGCGGATGGGCCGCCGTGAGCGCCTCCACCTCGGCCACCTTCTTCTTGCTCAGCCGCGTGAGCGTGTGGTGCCGGCGCACCCAGACGGCCGCCTGCACCCGCGTGTCGCGCGCGGAGGCGAAGGGCTTGCCCAGGTCGGCCACCGCGGCGAGCTCGGCCTGGTCCAGCAGCGCGCGCCGCAGCGGGCCGGAGCGCAGGTTGGTCATCCAAGTGTCCGGCACGAGCAGCGCGGCCGTGCCTCCGGGCCGCACCAGCGCGAGGCTGCGCAAGAGGAAGGCCGCGTAGCGATCGACCTCGGCGCCGCGCAGGCCCGGCAGCGCCTGGGCGAGGAAGGCGCGCTCGGCGCGGCTCTCCAGGTGGCCGTAGGGCGGATTGGTCACGAGCAGGTCGATCGGCTGCGCGGGCGCCTCGCGGAGCGCGTCGGCGTGGAGGAAGCGTGGGGCGGGTGAGGCGTGGGGCGTTGGCGTTTGCGTTTGCGTTGGCGTTGGCGTTTGCGTTGGCGTTGGCGTCGGCGTTGGCGTTGGCGTTGGCGTTGGCGTCGGCGTTGGCGTTGGTGTTGGCGTTGGCGTTGGCGCTTGCGCACGCAGGAGCAGCAGGGCCGCTCGGGCCACCTTCAGCGCCGCCGGATCGATGTCGCTCCCCGTGCACGCCCCCACGGCCTCGGGCCCGCGCACCGCCATCAGGCGCCGCGCCGCGGCCATCAGCATCAGGCCCGCG
>JAFEBC010000278.1 GCA_018266095.1 Deltaproteobacteria bacterium | reverse complement strand
TTGCGGCTTTCTCCCTCGACTTGCATGTGTTAGGCACGCCGCCAGCGTTCGTTCTGAGCCAGGATCAAACTCTCCAATTGGAGTCCTGACTTGGGACCTCCGCTGACTGATTAGAGGTCCCTACTTCGCGCGATCCTCAACCCCTCGGCTAGAAAGGTCGAGCCGCGCTCTCAAAGATTGCGGTTGGTCCGCAACTTCTTCGTGGCACTACGCTTCAGTTTTCAAAGACCGCATGCTGCTCGGTGCTTCGAACTTCCGACTGCGTACTGCCACTCCAGAGACGACGAGTCTCTGTGCGAGGTCAGGGGATGTTCTCCCTGCTGCTCGCCGCCTTGGGCCTTCGGCTCCGGCGGAGTCCCTCTCGGCGGTGGTGCTTGCCGAAGGGGACGCGGTGTGTACTGCTTCGCTGCGACCGCGTCAACTTCTTTTTTTCTGCTGCTGTGCTTCCGACTTCCTGCTGCTTTTCCGCCGCCGCTTTCGCGTCGAGGGGGGCGCTGTGTACTGCCGACGTCGCCCTGCGTCAACTTCTTTTTTGCTACCTGCAACCTGCGGGACTTCTTGGTGCTTTTCCCTCTCCGGAGCGACTGCTGTTCCGTCGAGGGGGGCGGTGTGTACTGCCGCGCCCCAGGTCCGGTCAACGCTTTTCTCGCGGGGTCGGTCGATCGTCCAGTTTTTGCCCTGCTGAAGGGGTGTGATGGCGCTCGCTCGCACCATGTCAGACCCTGCTGCTACACTCCGCGGCGATGCTGACAGTTCTCACTTGGTACCAGGCCCGACGCGAGAGGCGCACGCTCAGCGACCTCGTGGGGAGCCGCTTGTCCGAGCGGCCGACGCTCTTGTGCATCGTGTCGGAGCAGTTCCGGCAGGAGAGCCATCTGCGGCCGTTCACTCCTCTGGCAGAGGCGCTGGGCGACCGGATGGATGTGGTGCTCTGCGCGGAGTGGCCGCAGGACGTGCGCGAGGTGGAGGGGTCGGACCTCTTGCGGCGGCTGGGCCTCGTGCAGTGGGCGTGGCCGCGGATGCTCGTCGACAATCGCGGGGAGCTGCGAGGGGCCGTGGTGCTGCGCGAGCGGCGGCCGGTGGGGCTCATCGACATCTTCTTTGCCGAGAAGGACCGGCTCGACGGGAACGATGCGCTCGAGCGGGACCTGGCGTCGCGCGAGAGCACGATCGTGAGAGAGCTGTCGCGGCTCTTGGGCGCGTTCGTGGCCGAGCCGGTGCGCAGGGGGCCGCCGCAGCAGGCCGTGCCGCCTCCGCCGGGGGTGAGTGATGGGCTGGCGGCGCTGGCGACGCACATCGTGCAGGTGAACGAGGGCGGGCAGCGCGTGGGCGGGTGGGATCCGCCGCTGCAGGATGCGCCGCTGATGCCGATGCCGCCGTCGAGGCCGGGGGTGACGGTGCAGCAGACGGTGACGATGCGTCCGCGGGTGCCCACGAGGGAGAATCCGCGGCCGGGCGTGCAGATCACCGAGGTGGTGACGACGCGCGTGGACCGAGGGGTGCCGCCGCCGAGGCTGGCGCAGCGGGAGCCGGACATCGCGCCGCAGAGGCCGGTGGCGAAGCCTGCGCCGGTGGCGGCGAAGAAGGAAGATGAGGCGCCGCGGAAGGACCGGTTCGAGCTCATCGAGCTGGACTAGGCGATGCGGCGCGGGGCGGCTTGGGGGATCGCGGTTGGGCTCGCGTGCGCGTCGATGGGACAGGTGCGTGCAGAGGGCGGCGCGAACGCCAACGCCAACGCCAACGCCAACGCCAACGCGAACGCCAACGCGAACGCGAACGCCAACGACAACGCGAGTCCGACGCCGTCCTGGCTGACGGTGACGCCCAAGGAGCTCTTGCCGCTCATCGCGCAGCTCGCGCGCGGGAAGCCCGTGGTGGTGCACTTCTGGGCCACCTGGTGTGAGGCGTGCGCTGAAGAATTTCCGGCGCTGCAGAGCGAGCTCCAGTCGATCACGGCGCGCGGCGGGACGGTGCTGCTGCTCGCGGCGGACGAGGCGGACAAGGAGGCGCTGGCGAAGACGCAGCTCGCCGATTGGGGCGTGGGCGCCCTGCCCTCGCGGCGGCTGGACGCGCCGGATCCGGCTCAGGTGGCGAAGGTGCTGCGCGAGCCGAAGTTCGAGGGCGCGCTGCCGGCGACATTCGTGTTCGACGCGAAGGGCAAGAAGCGCAAGGCGTTCCTCGGGCGCGCGACGGCGGCGGCGCTCGAGAAGGCGGTCACTTCCGCAGGCTTGCGACCTGCGCCACCGAAGGGTTGACGGTGACGGCGCCGGTGTCGGCGTCGAGGGCGATCTTGTCGCCGTTGTGGATGCGATCAAAGAGCGAGCGCAAGTCACAGATCGCGGGCAGACCCAGGGCGTCGAGGAGGGCGATGCCGGGGCTCTCCTCGGCGGGGGCGGCGCAGAGAGCTCCGACTGCGCCGCGGGCCCAGCCGCGCAGGGCGACGAGGCCCGAGAGCTGGACGCCGACCATGAGCTCGCCCTTGCGCAGGGGGTCGCGATCGGCGTCGGTGTAGCGCTGGGCCACGCCGCCGACGAAGGCCTCTACCTCGAGGGCGCGGCGTGAGGCGGGGCCGTGCGCGGCGAGCATGCGGGCGCTCTCGGCGGCGAGCCGCTCCAGGGCCTGCGAAGGCGGGAGGCCGGCCTCGAGGTGCTCGAAGGCGCGCTCGGTGAGGCGGGCGTCCGCGAGCACGGTGAAGAGCTCGTGCGGGATCTTCGCGGGCGTCTTGGCCTCGGCGCGGGCGCGGTCGAGGAGGCCCGAGAGCTCCTGGCGCTCGG
>JAFEBC010000277.1 GCA_018266095.1 Deltaproteobacteria bacterium | reverse complement strand
GGAACGGCAGCAGCTTGAACGAGAGCAGCTTGATCAAGATCGGCAACAAGAGGGCCCCGCCCGGCGCCGCGAAGACCGCCAGGGCCGGGATGGCCCGCGCCAGGTCGAGCAATTGGTGCCGCACCTTCTCACGCTCGGCCTGCGTGAGCGTCGTGCCCGAGGCCGCCTTGCGCAAGAGGTCTGTCAGCTCGCCCGTCTCGCGGATCTCCTGCATCACGCGGTCCAGGTTGTCGTCGACGGCCGCCTGGATCCGCCGCGTCAGCGCGCCCGGGAGACCCTCAGGGATCTCCGCGCGCCGCAGCGCCGCCAGCGCCTCCGTGTGCTGGCGATAGAACTCCTCGACCTCGTCCTCGACCCGCTGCAGCTCCTCGTGGCTCGTCCCCAGCGCCGTGGCCAACTCGGTGACGAAGGCCACCTCCCCCGGCTCGAACTTCGAGTCGATGAGCGCGAGCATCAGCACCTGCTCGAGCACGAAGCGCCGCAGCGCCTCGGATTGGATGGCCGTGGCCAATTCCACGGGCGGCCGCGGATCCGCCAGGCCCGCCCGCAGCATCCGCGCCTCGCGCGCCGGCAGCCGCTGCCGATCGATGACGCGCAGAAAGCCCGCCCGCGTCTCCTCGCCCTTCTCCTGCCGCGCCGCGAGCCCCGAGAACAGCTCGGTCAAGAGCGCGCGCCACTCGAGCGCCGCCTTGTCGAGCAAGTGCGCGCCCGCGGGCGACAGCACGCCCTTGTCGAACGAGGCCAGGGACAAGGTCGCGAGCGAGCGCACCTCGATGGCGCAGAGCGCGTGGTGCAGCGGCAGCCCCGCGAACGCCCCGCCGTCGTCGAGGAAGCGCCGCGTGAGGTGATTGGCCGCCTTGGCCGCGAGCCGCATGACGAGCCCTTGCGACTGCTCGCGCGGCTTCTCGAACAGGGGCGCCGCCGCCTTCGCCTCGCCTGCCGCGGCCGCCAGCAGGGCCACGAGCTGTCCGCGACGCGCCTGGATGGCCTCGCTCGGCGAGAGCCCGCCCTCCTCCGGCGTGTACCAGGGCGCCTGCGAGAGCCACCCCACGCGCGCGCACATGCGCACGAGCCCCGCCACGAGCTGCGCGAACGCCCGCTTGCCCGCGCTCTGGTCGTCCGGCACCTCGACCGCGGGATCCGTGCCCGCGGTCCCGTACGCGAGCCCGCTCTGCCGCAGCCGCTCCTCGAGCACCTCGCGCCGCTCGTCGAGCGTGAGCGCGCGCCCGTGCGGCGGCGGCCTCGCGATCACCGCGCCCACCACCGCGAGCAGCCAGTCCCGGCTCCCGATGGGCAGCTCGGCCTGCTGGCTTTGGTAGAGGAGGCTGGCGATGACGTCCCTCGAGAACAAAAGAAGCGCGGCCGCTCCGGGTTGGCCCAGACACGGACGCGCTTCCATTCTAACCGGCCCTTGGTCTGACGCCTCGCCCGCTGGAGGTCGGGCGATCGGACGACCAGGAGAAGTCCGGAGAGAAAACCGCGGTTACTTCGCGGCCTTGACCCGGGCGCGCTTCTCGTCCAGGTCCACCGGGGCCGGCGGAGGCGTCGAGGCCGGGGCGCGCTTGACCCCGAAGCGCTCGAAGAGCTTGGCCTCGATGTCGGCCAGCACCTCGGGGCGCGACTTGAGGAAATCACGAGAGTTCTCGCGGCCCTGGCCGATCCGCTCGCCGCCGTAGCTGAACCAGGCGCCGCTCTTCTCGACGATGTTGTTCTCCACCGCGAGATCGAGCAGGTCGCCCTCGCGCGAGATGCCCTGGCCGTAGAGGATGTCGAACTCGACCTCGCGGAAGGGCGGCGCGACCTTGTTCTTCACCACCTTCACGCGGGTGCGGTTGCCCACGACGGTCTCGCCGTCCTTGAGCGCGCCCACGCGGCGGATGTCCAGGCGCTGGCTGGCGTAGAACTTGAGCGCGTTGCCGCCCGTGGTGGTCTCCGGGTTGCCGAACATGACGCCGATCTTCATGCGGATCTGGTTGATGAAGATGACGGTGGTGTTCGACTTGGAGATGGTGGCGGTGAGCTTGCGCAGCGCCTGCGACATGAGGCGCGCCTGGAGGCCCATGTGCTGATCGCCCATCTCGCCCTCGAGCTCGGCGCGCGGCACCAGCGCGGCCACCGAGTCGATGACGATGACGTCCACCGCGCCCGAGCGCACCAGCATCTCGCAGATCTCCAGGGCCTGCTCGCCCGTGTCCGGCTGGCTGATGAGCAGGTCCTCGGTGCGCACGCCCAGCTTGCGCGCGTAGCCCACATCGAGCGCGTGCTCGGCGTCGATGAAGGCCGCCACGCCCGCCGCCTTCTGCGCCTCGGCGACGATGTGCAAGGTGAGCGTGGTCTTGCCCGACGACTCCGGCCCGTAGATCTCGATGATGCGCCCGCGCGGCACGCCGCCGACGCCCAGCGCCAGGTCGAGCGAGACCGAGCCCGTGGAGATGGCCGCCACGTCCTGGGTGGGCATCTCGCCCTCGCCCAGGCGCATCACCGAGCCCTTGCCGAACTGCTTCTCGATGGCGCTGACTGCCAGCTCGATCGCCTTTTCCTTCTCCGCGTTCGCCATTGTGTTCTCCAGTGTGTTGAAGCCGTTTTGTGCTGCAAATCTGCTCGCGTCCGGTGTGAAAACCGCCCCCGCGCGATGACTGAACCCTTGTACAGCATCCCTACGACATCCGCAACTTCGATCCTGCGCTTTTCCCTCTGAAACCGGCCCTCCGCGGCGGATCGAATCGGGCCCTCGATCGTTCCTCCGTGGTGTGGCCAGGGACCTCGCTGTACTGTCTTCAAAACCTCATCAACCAACCGCGAATCAGGGGATACACCATGGGTCTGACATTCCGTCGTTTGAGCCTCTGCGCCGCCCTCTGTCTCATGGGCTTTGCGGCGCGCGCCGACTGGCAAGGCGACCTCAAGATCGACACCAAGCCGCCGCCGCCGCACGGGGACGCGAACCAGACCGGCAAGATCTCGGGCAAGGGCACGAAGATCCGCATGGACGTGGACAAGCCGCCCATGGGTCACGTCGCGGCCATCATGGACATGAAGGCGAAGAAGGCCATCATGGTGATGGACGAGCGCAAGGCGTTCATGGAGACGGACCTCGACCAGACCAGCGCGCGCGGCGGAGCGCAGGCGGCGGCGCTCTGCGACACGGACGACGCGGTCGAGTGCCTGAAGAAGAACGACTACAAGAAGGCGGGCACCGAGACGGTGAACGGCGTCAAGGCCGACAAGTGGGAGCGCGACCGCGACGACGCGCGCGGCAAGCGGCACGAGGCCTTGTGGGTGCCGCAGGGCGTGAAGGACTTCGCCTTCGTGCGGCATCTGATGACGAGCGAGCAGCGGACCGTGCAGCTCGACGTGGAGAACTTCAAGAAGGTGAAGCTCGACGACGCGCAGTTCAAGGCGCCAGACGGGTATCAGGACATGTCGGCGATGATGAAGCAGCACATGGG
>JAFEBC010000276.1 GCA_018266095.1 Deltaproteobacteria bacterium | reverse complement strand
CAACCTGCACCGCGGCGGCAAGGGCGAGCCCTTCGAGCTCCCCGACGACTATCGCAAGCTCGTCCTCGACGCCGCGCGCGCGCTGAACCTCGACGTGGCCGGCGTGGACCTGCTCGAGGACAAGAAGGGCCCGCGCATCGCCGAGCTCAACTCGAGCCCCGGCTTCGAGGGCCTGGAGAAGGCCACCGGCAAGGACATCGCCAGCGCCATCGTGGCCGCTTGCAAAGCGCGGATCGCCCCCTCGGTCAGTTGACCGACCCGAGGTTTGACTACCCGCGGATTGTCGACAGATCGCGCTGATCTTCTTCGAGATTCCATTCTCGACAGCGCGAATCAGCCGCGCCCGGGGCCACTTGTAGCCTTCGACGCGTTGTGCCATCGTTTGTGACGACGTTGTTTCGAAGATCGGTCCGTTCGCTCGTGCGTTTGGTTTTCCAAACCTGCTCGACAACGCGGCGCCGACCTCTCGGCGGTGACCGCGCGGAGGCCGCCCATGTTCGACACCCTCGCTGGTCGTTCTGATGCCCCCAAGCCCAAGCGCTTCTCGGCGTTCTCGTTCGCGCTGGGCGCGCATGTCGTGATCCTCGGCGCGGCGCTCTTCGTCACGCTCAAGCCCGCGGAGCCGCAGGGGCCGGAGGTGGTCCCGCCCGTGGTCGTTTACGTGAAGCCGGTCGGTGTGGGCGACAACAAGGGTCACAAGGGAGAGGAGACCATCCGCAAGGTCGAGAGGGACAACAAGCGGCCGCCCAAGC
This sequence comes from Deltaproteobacteria bacterium, assembly GCA_018266095.1. GTDB lineage: Bacteria > Myxococcota > Myxococcia > Myxococcales > 40CM-4-68-19 > CAIWCD01. The sequence goes on along the minus strand of JAFEBC010000276.1, from coordinate 4,334 downwards.
GTCACGAGATCCCGGTCAAGCCCGCGGAGATCAACGAAGCGTTCAAGCCTGTCGAGACCGCTGCTGCTGAGACTACGCCCACGAGCAACGTCGGCGAGCAGGCCGGCACCGACTCCAGTGGACCTGGCAACAGCGACGGCCCCGGAAACGGCAATGGCCTCGGCGACGGCCCCGACGGCTCCTTCGAGACGGCGCTGCCCGAGACCGTCCTCTACCTCGGCTCCGACATGACCACCCCGCACCCCGACGCGACCTGCGTGCCCCCGCACCCGCTCGCGCCCTACGCCGCCTCACAGATGGGCATCGAAGGCAAGGTCATCGCCCGCTACGTGGTCCACGCCGACGGCCGCGCCGACTCACTCCAGGTGCTCAACGCCGACGCGCCCACCATCTTCGTCGATGCGGTGCGCGCGTTCCTGGAGCGCTGCCACTTCACGGCTTCGCAGTCCAAGGGGCAGCCGGTGTCGGTGAAGATGTCGCAGACGTTCCGCTTCGACCACGCTCACTAGCCTCCGCAGCCGGAGGCCGTCGTGTTCGATTCCATCGCAGGCCATCCACGCATCGCGCGGCCAGGACGCTGGCCCGCGATCGCGTTCGTGCTGACTGCACATGCGCTGCTCTGCGCAGCCGTGCTCCAAGTCCAGTGGTCTCCACCCACTGGCCCGGATCGGTACGTCGAGTTCAGGGTCTTCGGCGGCGTCAACCGCGGTCGCAGCGCATCAACGACAGCGCCGACGCTCGACCCCGACAGAACGAGTAGCTGCTCGTTCGGTTGCCCTCGCCTCATGCTGCGGGCGCCCGTCGACACACCGGCGCGGCCCACCGACCTCTGCGCGCCGGTTGAGAGGGTCGTCGGCGTTCACGGTCGGGTCCTCGTCCGCTACACCGTGGACGCCAAGGGTCGCGCCAGGCTGCTCCACGTCCTCAACCCCGACGCGCCCGCGAGCCTCGTCGAATCCGTCCGCGACTACCTCGAAGGGTGTCCGTTCGAGCCTGCGACCGTCGGCCTCCGCGCGGTGTCCAGCACCGTCACCCAGATCTTCCGCTTCGAACCGCCCCGCTAGAGTCACACGCCCGTCCACCCTGTCCCACCTCCAGTCCCCCAATTCGTCGCCGGGTGCGGGCCCGCGCGCCCCACTCCACGGGTCCAAGAGCGGCGTCGGGCGTGGGGAGGGAACGCGCGGAGTTGAGGCGCGGCACACCAAGCCGTTGTCCGGAGCTCAAGCAGTCGCGGACGCGACTGCCGGTCGTGCCGCAGGCCTCCTCGGAGCGCGACCCTCCCCACGCCCGGCGACGCGGAGTTCCAACCGCGGCCCCAGAGGAACTCCACCGCGGACCCACGCCCGCGACCTACACCCGCGACCCCATGCCAGTCGCAATAATTGACAGTGCCATGCATTTTGGCTGCCGGAGATCCCGACAGCCTGTCGGCCCGCCGCACAAGATCCGGTCCGTGACAGCCCGGCAACATTCCTCGCGCCACTCTGAGACGGTTGCACTTGGGCGTTTGGTACGTTCGGTGCTAGGACCGCCCGAATGGGCACCAAAGCGAAAATCTGGATCCTCGTCGTTGTCGGTCTCCTCCTGGCCATCGGCGGTCTGGTCGGCGTCAAAGCGCTGCAGATCGGCACGATGATCAACGCGGGCAAGACGTTCAAGATGCCGCCCGAGTCGGTCACCTCCGCCAAGGTGGAGAAGACCGATTGGCGCGCGCAGCGGGGCGCGATCGGCACTGTCGTGGCCGTGCATGGCGGCAGCATCGCCAGCGAGCTCCCGGGCCGCGTGACTGAGATCCTCTTCGACTCCGGCCAGCCCGTGCGCAAGGGCGAGGACCTGGTGCGCCTCGACACCTCGATCGAGCAGGCGCAGCTCCAGTCGGCGCTCGCCGATCAGGTGCTCGCGGACCAGACGCTCAAGCGCGCGCAGTCGCTGCGTGAGCACGGCAGCAACACGCCGGCCGACGTCGAGGCCGCTCAGGCACACGCGTCGCAGGCCGCGGCGAACGTGGCCCAGCTCCGCGCCACCATCGCCAAGAAGACGATCCACGCGCCCTACGATGGCCGCGTCGGCATCCGCCAGGTCGAGCCGGGCCAGATCGTGGGCGCCGGGCAGACGCTCGCCACGCTGCAGTCGGTGAACCCCATCTTCGTCGAGTTCTGGCTGCCGCAGCAGACGCTGGGCGAGCTGCGATTCGGCTTGGAGACGGCCATCCACAGCGACGCCTTCCCGAGCTCGACGTTCACGGGCCGCATCACCACCATCAACCCCGAGATCGACCTGTCCACGCGCAACTTCAAGGTGCGCGCCACGGTGCCCAACGCCGACGGCAACCTGCGTCCGGGCATGTTCGTCAACGTGGACGTGCTCTCGCCGGACACGCGGCCCACCATCATCATCCCGCAGACGGCCGTCCTCTACGCGCCCTTCGGCGACTCGGTGTTCGCGGTGGTCGACAAGCCCGACGCCGACGGCAAGCCGAGCCTCACCGCGCAGCAGAAGTTCGTGCGCCTCGGTGAACGCCGCGGCGACTACATCGCGGTCGACTCGGGTCTGGAGCCCGGGGAGACGATCGTGTCGTCGGGCGCCTTCAAGCTGCGCAACGGCGTCTCGCTCGCGATCAAGAACGACCTCGCTCCGGACGTGCAGACGAACCCGAATCCGCGCGAGCGGTAACCGGAGGACGCCATGAAGTTCACAGACCTCTTCATCAAGAGGCCGGTCATCGCGATCGTCCTCAATCTGCTCATCATCATCGCCGGCCTGCAGGCGGTGAAGTCGCTCAACGTGCGGCAGTATCCGCGCAGCGAGAACGCGGCCATCGTCGTCAACACCGCGTACGTCGGCGCCAACGCGGCCCTCGTGCGCGGCTTCATCACCACGCCGCTCGAGCGCGCCATCGCCGCCGCGGACGGCATCGACTACATCGAGTCGACCAGCGCGCAGAGCGTCTCGACCATCACCGCGCACCTGCGCCTGAACCAGAACGCCACGCAGGCGCTCGCCGAGATCTCGTCCAAGGTGGACGCGGTCCGCCGCGATCTGCCGCCCGAAGCCGAAATCCCGATCCTCACCATCAACAGCGTCGACTCGCAGTTCGCCTCGGCGTACCTGAGCTTCTCCAGCGAGTTCCTGAAGCAGAACGAGATCACCGACTACCTCGTGCGCGTGGTGCAGCCGCGGCTCACCGCCATCGAGGGCGTGCAGCGCGCGGACATCCTCGGCGCGCGCACGTTCGCGATGCGCATCTGGCTCAAGAACGACAAGATGGCCGCGATGGGCGTCTCGCCCGCGCAGGTGCGCCAGGCGCTGCAGAGCAACAACTACCTCGCGGCCATCGGCCAGACGAAGGGCAACCTCGTCGAGGTGAACCTGACCACGAACACCGACCTCAAGTCGGTGCACGAGTTCCAGCAGATGGTGGTCAAGCAGTCGGGCGGCGCGGTGGTGCGCCTGCAGGACATCGCCGAGGTCGTGCTCGGCGCCGAGGACTACGACACCGTCGTGAACTTCTCGGGCCAGACGGCCGTGTTCATCGGCGTCTTCGTGCTCCCGAACGCGAACTCGCTCGACGTGATCAAGAAGGTGCGCGTCGAGATGGACGCGCTGCAGAAGGACATCCCGGAGCAGATCACGGCGAAGATCGCCTACGACGGCACCGCGTACATCCAGAGCGCCATCAACGACGTGGTCGAGACGCTCTTCGAGACCCTGCTCATCGTGGTGATCGTGATCTTCCTCTTCCTGGGCTCGCTGCGCAGCTCGCTCGTGCCCGTGGTCGCGATCCCGGTGTCGCTCATCGGCGGCATCTTCCTCGTGCAGGTGCTCGGGTTCACCATCAACCTGCTCACGCTGCTCGCGATCGTGCTCTCCGTCGGCCTCGTGGTCGACGACGCCATCGTCGTGGTCGAGAACGTCGAACGACACCTGCAAGAGGGCATCACGCCCATCCAGGCCGCGCTCAAATCCGCGCGCGAGCTCGTGGGCCCCATCATCTCGATGACGATCACGCTGGCCGCCGTCTACGCGCCCATCGCCTTCCAGGGCGGACTCACCGGATCGCTCTTCAGGGAGTTCGCGCTCACGCTCGCCGGCGCCGTCACCATCTCGGGCATCGTCGCGCTCACGCTGTCGCCAGTGATGAGCTCGCGCCTGCTCGAACAAGGCCACGCCGAGAAGGGCTTCGCCGGCCTCATCAACCGCGGCTTCGAGCAGATCAAGGTCACGTACGGCAAGCTCCTCGACAGCTCGTTCAAGGCGCGCCCCGCCATCTACACCGCGTGGTTCGTGCTCTCGCTGCTCGCCGTCGCCATGTTCTCGATGTCGGCCAAGGAGCT
>JAFEBC010000275.1 GCA_018266095.1 Deltaproteobacteria bacterium | reverse complement strand
GCTTCTTCGTGTCCACTCGCACGAACGCGTACAGCGCGCCCTGCGGCGCCATCGCCGAGAGGAACTTGCTCTTGGCCACGCCCGCCATCACCGCCGCGCGCGTCTGGTGCAGGCGCCCGCCGGGCTGCACGAGCTCCTTGATCGACTGCACGCCGCCCAGCGCCGTCTGTACCGCCCACTGGCCCATCACCGTCGAGCACAGGCGCAGGCTCGCGAGCGTGTCGAGCGCGAGCAGGTAGTCCTTGGCGTGCTCCTTCTCGCCCGAGAAGCTGAGCCAGCCCACGCGGTAGCCGCACGCGCGGTACACCTTCGACAGGCCGCCGAACGTGCCGCACAAGGTGCGCTTGGCCAGCGTCGCCACGGGCACGAACTGCGCGCCGTCGTAGGTGATCTGGTCGTAGATCTCGTCGGAGAAGATCGCGAGCCCGTGGTGCTCGGCGATGGCCACCATGCGCTCCAGCACCGCCCGCGGATACACCGCGCCCGTCGGATTGTTGGGCGAGATGATGACCAGCGCGCGCGTCTTCTCCGTGACCAGCTTCTCCAGCGCGTCCACGTCGGGCACGAAGCCCTTCGCGATCGGACACGGATAGTGCACGGCCTTGCCGCCCGAGAGGTGCGTCGCCGCCGTCCACAGCGGATAGTCGGGGCTCGGGATCAGCACCTCGTCGCCGTCGTCGAGCAGCCCGCGCAGCGCCATCAAGATCAGCTCCGACACGCCCGAGCCCATGAACACGTCGTCGACGGTCACGCCCGGAACGCCGCGGTTCTGCTGCTGCATCACCACCGCTTCGCGCGCGGGGAAGATGCCCTTCTGGTGGCAGTACGCGTCCGACTCGCGCAGGTTCTCGATCATCGCCAGCCGCAGCGTCTCCGGCGCGCGGAAGCCGAACGCGCCCGGGTTGCCGATGTTGAGCTTGATGATCTCGTAGCCCAGCTTCTCCAGCTCGGCCGCGCGACGCGCGAGCGGGCCGCGGATCTCGTAGCGGACGTCCTTGAGCTGCGGGCTGGGGCGGATGCGGGTGTGCTTCATGGCGCGCGTCGTACCGAAACGGCCGAGCCGGTGCAATCGGGGGGATCACGCGAAGGAAGAAAAACCTCAACGCGGAGGCGCGGAGACGCGGAGTGGTGTCCTTGCGCGAAGGGCGAAACGAAGGTTCCTCAGGTCTGACCATGGCGTGTGGGTGCAAACCGTTCCAACCCAACAGCTCGTTCGAGGCAGATCGCGACGGAGGCAAACCCTCCGCGTCTCCGCGCCTCCGCGTTGAAGCTCTTCAGCTTTCAGCCGTTACAGCGCCGGCTCTCCGCGCTCACCCGTGCGGATGCGGACCACTTCTTCGATCGGCGACACGAAGATCTTGCCGTCGCCGATGCGCCCCGTCTTGGCCGCGCGCTCGATCGCCTCGATGGCCTTGGGCACCATCTCGTCCGTCAGCACGACCTCGACCTTCACCTTGGGGAGGAAGTCGACCACGTACTCCGCGCCGCGATAGAGCTCGGTGTGGCCCTTCTGCCGCCCGAAGCCCTTCACCTCCGTCACCGTCAGGCCGAGCACGCCCACGTCGGCGAGCGCTTCCTTCACCTCGTCGAGCTTGAACGGCTTGATGATGGCTTCGATCTTCTTCATCGCGCGGGGCCTTTCGGAAGGTGCGGGCGCGGTCCGTATACTCGACGCACACGGGACGCGCAACGACGCGGCGTGACACTCCTTCCAGATCGACCTGAGGTGCTCGCCCGATCATTCACCGCAGAGGCGCCGAAGCGCAGAAGATTGGCGTTCCCAGAAAGCGTTCAGCGCTTCTGCGCCTCTGCGGTGAATCGTCGATCCAGCAATCCGCCCCGATGGATCGCCATCCTCAGCCGCACCAGACGTCACAGGATGCTGGCCTCGATGTGAAGGGTGAGGTCCGCCTCCACCGTCGTGTTCTGCTTGGGCGCGTGCCCCGTCGCGTCCGTGGTGATGCTGAACGTGTCCGACTTGGCGTAGGCCGCGATGTCCACGTCGTCGAGCGTCAGGTCCACGCTGGTCGCGCCCGTCGGGAAGCTCTCCAGATGCGCCACGCGGACCTTCGGCAGGTTGGGCGCGGTGATCGAGAACGACACCTGCGAGAGGAACGACAGGTCCTGCCCCGACGGCGACACCACCTTGAGCCCGAAGTGCGAGAAGCGGCAGGTGTCGATGTGGTCCTTGTCGGTGTTGTTGTTGCGGAAGTTCGAGTTGGACGAGAGGTTGATGTTGCCCAGGCCCGAGAACTGCGAGGGCAGCGTGATGAGGCCTCCCAGGGGATCGCCCTGCACCGTGGTCTGGCCGCTCGCGTCGGTGTCGAAGCGCACCAGGTCGCCGCAGGCGGTCGCGCCGAGGCAGAGGGTGGCGAGGAGTGTGAGGCGCACGTACCTGAACGCGTGGGTCATGGGTCTTTTCATGTCTTGTGGACCTCCGAAGCGCAAGCGCGCACACCGGCGACTCGCGGTACAGTCGGGCGGGAGTGGAGAGATCTGAAGCATGAGCTACGCCTCCGAACGCCTGGAGCTCTTCCAGAAGCTGCGCGAGCAGCTCGGCGGACGCGCGCCCGCGGAGGCCTTCCGGCTCGACGGGCGCTCGCTGCGGTTCCACCTGGGCACCTCGCTGGCGGACCTGCGCGTGCCGGTGGCCACCGACGAGGGCCTGGCGGACGCGTTCGGGGCGGCCGCGCTGGATCTGCTGTTCCTCTTGTGCGCGCGGCACCGCACGCTCCTGCGCGAGTCCGAGTGGGATCAGCTCCTCCTGCACGACGGCTTCGACCCCAAGGCCTTGAAGCCCGTGAGCCACGCGTCGCCGGTGTCGGTGTCGCGCGAGGGCATCCGGCGCGCGTTCCTGGAGGCGCCCGAGCTGCACCCGTCGCTGGACACGGGGATCGTCGCGGTGTGGATCGCGTCGTCGCGGCCCGGCCGGACGCTCGTGGGCGCGGTGAATGCGCTCCTGCGGCGCGCGCTGGAGGAGTCGGCGCGCAGCGACAAGAACGAGCCCACGCCGTACCTCGTGCTCCTGGCCCTGCGGCGGCTCTTCGAGGGCGCGATGGGCGCGCTCAAGAAGGTCCCCATCGGCCAGCAGACGGCGCGTCCGCTGCATGGCGCGGTGGCAGCGGGCCTCCTCTTGTCCCTGCGGCTGGCCGCGCGCGAGGCCGTGGCTGCCGTGGGTGCGCCCATCGGTCCGCTCGCGGAGGCCTGCATCGCGCCGCTCGTGCAGCTCGGCGGCACGCGGCACCTCGTGGGCAGCTTGCTCACCTGTCACGGCGTCGCCTTCAGCGAGGTCCCGCCGCGCATCGACGGCCAGGCGCAGCGGCTGGCCACGGGCGCGTCTGTCGACTCCGTGTGGCGCGAGCTGGGCCAGGACCTGACCGCGAGCAAGGATCTCTCGGCCCGCGCAGAGCGCTCGGGTGCGCTCGCGGCCGTGCGCGCGGAGCTCCTGGTGGTGCTGCGGCTCATCGAGGCCGGCAAGGCGCCGTCGGTCCCGCTCGAGGGCACGACGCTCTGGCAGCTCCACGGGACGCCCGGCGTGCTGGAGAAGGTCCTCGCCACGCCCGACCGCCGCAAGGACCTCATGAACTCCGCCAAGGCGGCGGCCAAGGCGTGCACCACCGAGGCCGCGCGCGATCGCATCGAGGCGCTCGCGCTCATCGCCAAGGAGTGGACCGAGGACAAGCCCTCGGCGGGCTGGATGCGCCAGGCCGAGGCGCAGAAGGCCTGGGTCACGGCCGCGTGCGCGCTCTCCATCGACGTCGCGCTCGATCGCTTGCTGGCGCAGGCCGAGCGCTCGATCGTGCACCGCTCCGGCCAGGAGTCCGAGGACGGCCTCGAGCCCGAGCACGAGCTGGGCCGCCTCTATCTGCTCACGCTCGCCGACAAGCCCATCCTGCGCAGCCGCTCCAAGACGCCGCCGATGGGGCACCTCTTCTGCGACGTGAAGGACTTCACCAAGCGCACCGCGTTCCTCAAGGAGGCCGTGGTCGCGGACTTCCTCCAGCGCGAGTTCTACACGCCCATCCTCACCGCGGCCGCGCGCCACCAGCACGGCGCCGCGCACCTGGGCGACAAGGGCGGCATCTATCTGAACAACCTGCTCGGCGACGCGGTGAGCTTCTCAGGCGACGTGGCCGCGCTGGTGGAGCTGGCGCACGAGATCCGCGCCGCGCTGCAGAGCTACGCGGCCCGCCTCGAATCCGAATCGTCGCGCGAGGCCGTGGCGCGCACGATCGCCGAGATCGAGGCCCGCTGCAGCGAACGCCGCGCGCACATCGAGTCGCAGCTCGCCACCGCTCAAAAGGCGCTCGCCAAGGGCACGCTCGATCCCGAGAGCGGCGAGGAGCCCGGCACGCGCATCCGCTCGCTGCAGGGCGAGCTGCAGCGCCTCGAAGACGAGCGCGAAGGCGAGCTGTCCCTCGTGCGCGGCGAGAAGCTCGAGGCCGGCATCTTCATCAGCTACGGCTCCGCGCCCGAGGTGTCCACGTTCGAGGACGCGGTCTTCGGCGCCATCAAGGTCTCCATCGCCGAGAAGATCAACGAGAGCGCCCGCGGCACCGCGCGCAACGGCGGCGTGAAGGCCCGCGTGGACACGCTCTTGTCCACCACCAAGGCGCAGCGCGGCCGCGAGCTCGTCTGCCCGTTCACCGTCTTCCTCTCGCAACCGTTGTCGATCCCCATCCCACCCGAGCTCGAAACTGTCGTTCGCGCCGCCCTCGACGAAGGCGACTCCGAGGGCGCCGAGCTGGCCCTCGCCGAGAGCGTCCGCAGCTTCGTGCGCCGGCTCGCCAGCCAAGGCATGCAGACCGCCGGCGGCGACATCTACAACGGCGGCGCGGCCATGTCGGAGGAGGCGCTCGAGGCCTACATCGAGCAGCGCGGCGACGACTTCATGGTGGTCCGCCGCGAGATCGGCTCGCTCATGCTGCACCCGAGCCTGCTCGAGAAGTTCGTCTTCCCGCAGTCGCAGCTCTCGGTCGTGTGCCTCGTCGCCAGCGCGTCGCAGGCCTTGCACGAGCTCTTCGTCTTCCAGGGCCGCGCGCTCTTCAAGGGCCTGGAGAAGCAGGGCGGCCTCGGCGTCTTCGAGCTCATCCCCGCGGAGAGCGAGTTCTTCTCGCTCCTCGCCAAGCACCACGTGCCGCAGTGGATCCGCGAGGTCGAGGAGACGGGCGGCCAGGAGCTCGACGGCTGGCGGCCGACGCCGTACATGGGCGTGCAGAAGCTCGAGAGCTAGGAAAGGGACTTCCATGAAAACGCTGCTCAAGATCGTGGGCGCGCTGGTGGCCGTGCTCCTCCTCGCGGTCGGCGGGTTCGCCGCCTCGATCGCGCTCACGGGCATCCCCAAGTACCCGCCGCCGCCCAAGTACGCGCTCAAGGTCGAGCCCACGCCCGAGCGCATCGCGCGCGGCAAGAAGCTCGCGGGCCTGCTCTGCGCCGAGTGCCACGCCGACCCGTCCACGCAAGCGCTCACCGGCCGCCCGCTGCACGATCTCCCCGCGCAGTTCGGCAAGGCCTGGTCGCGCAACATCACGCACGACACCGCCGACGGCATCGGCAACTGGACCGACGGCGAGATCTACACGCTCCTGCGCACGGGCCTGAAGCCGGACGGCACGTACCTGCCGCCGTGGATGGTCAAGCTCCCGCACCTCGCCGACGAGGACCTCATCTCGGTCATCGCCTACCTGCGCAGCGACGACCCGCGCGTCGCCGCGCGCAAGGGCCGCCTGCCCGAGACGCAGCCGTCGTTCTTCGCCAAGCTCCTCACGCGCGTCGCCTTCAAGCCGCTGCCGATGCCCACCGCGCCCATCCCCATGCCCGACAAGAACGACCCGATCGCCCTCGGCAAGTACCTCGCGACCGGCGCGCTCGACTGCTACCAGTGCCACTCGAAGGACTTCGCCACCAACGACGGCTTCGTCCCCGAGAAGTCGGTCGGCTTCTTCGGCGGCGGCAATCAGATGCCCGACGTCACCGGCCGCCTCATCACCACCGCGAACCTCACGCCCGACCCCGAATCCGGCCTCGGCCGCTGGAGCGAGGCCGACTTCCGCCGCGCCGTCCGCGAGGGCTTCCGCCCCGATCACCGCCCGCTGCGCCAGCCCATGGCCCGCATGCCCGAGCTCACCGACGACGAAGCGAACGCCATCTTCGCCTACCTGCGCACCGTCCCGGCCATCCACAACGAGGTGAAGCGCAGCGACGACTTCGTCCTCCCCGCGACCGCCAGCGCCGGCGAGAAGGTCTACGCCAAGTACTCCTGCGCGAGCTGCCACGGCCTCTCCGGCGAGGGCCTCTGCGACCTGCGCCAGGCGAACCAGAAGTACAAGACCGACGCCGAGCTCACCGACTGGATCAAGGACGCATCGAAGAAGAACCCCGACACCAAGATGCCCACCTGGGCCGGGACGATCGAAGAGGCCGAATACGCGCCGCTGGTCGAGTACGTGCGCCTCTTGGGCAAGCGCTGGGAATCGAGTGCGCAGACCGCGGCGAACTAGGAGCGCAGCCTCCGCGGAAGGCTTCTTGGTTCATGAGCCCGCGGCTTCAGCCTGGGGCGATGATTCCCGTAGATCCGCCGTGGGCAACTGATCGCAACGCGCCGCGATCTGCGGAACGAATTCT
>JAFEBC010000274.1 GCA_018266095.1 Deltaproteobacteria bacterium | reverse complement strand
GCATGCACACGAGCGTCATCATCATCAGCAAGGACGAGCTCCCGCGCCTCCGCTTGTGTCTCATCGCGCTCTCACGCCAGGCGCTGCGCTGGGGTCACGACGCCGAGCTCGTGCTGGTGGACGACGGCTCGGCTGCGGCGCTCGCGCCCGCGGTGACGGAGCTCTTGCCTCTGCGCTCCATCCGCCACGAGCGAGCCCTCGGACGCTCGGCGGCCCGCAACGCAGGCGCGCGGGTGGCGCAGGGCGACCGGCTGCTCTTCCTCGACGGCGACGTGCTGATGTCGCCGGATGCGCTCGAGCGGCACGCGCGCCTGGGGCCGCTGGAGCTGGGCCGCGGCGAGCAGCGGCACCTGCGCAGCACGCGCTTCTTCGCCGATCCGCGCACGGGCGAGCCCTGGCCGGGGAAGGAGGCCCGGGTGAAGTCGCTGGGCGCGCTCGCGCCGCAGCTCGTCACAGAGGAGCAGGCGCGCGGGCCGTTCGAGCCGCTGCTGGCGCGCTCGGAGGTGGCCATCTATCCGGGCGCAGGCCCGCGCAAGCTGTACGAGCTGGAGATGGGCGCGCTCACGCGGGGCTCCACGCCGCGCGCCGCGTGGATGGCGGCGGCGGGACACAACTTCTCCATCCCGCGCGCGCTCTTCGAGCAGGCGCGAGGCTTCGACGAGGCGCTCACCATCAACGAGCACCGCGAGCTCGCGCTGCGCCTGCAGCGGCTGGGCGCGCGGGTGGTGCCCGTGCCCGGCGCCGTGTCGCTGCACCTCACGCACCGCGAGGGCTGGCGTGATCCGCTCCAGACCGACGACGGCTGGCTCGCCACCTTCACGCGGCTGCACCCGTTCGAGGCGCCGCTGATGACGCGCTTGTGGCGCACGCTCGCCAACGATCCCGCGCTGCCGGCGTCGGAGCGGCTGGGCTCGCTCGAGGACGTCGAGCGGCTGCTCGAGGCGCGCGCATGAGCCGGCGCCTCTCGATCTTCGCCAAGGGCAACGTCGACGTGAAGGACTCGCTCCTGTGGTCGCGCGTCGACGGCAAGGTGCAGTGGAACGGCCTGGGCGAAGCGCTCCGCACATCGCATCCCGGCGTGATCGCGCGCGTGAAGCACGAGACCGCGGTGGGCTTCGCCTCGATGACGCTGCCGGGTTTCAGCGCGCCCGACGTGCCCGCGTTCCTGCGCGACCGCGTGCCGCCGCTCGCCGCGCACCCGCTCGACCAGCAGCACCGCACCGCGCTGTTCGACGCGACCCAGGGCGCGAAGCACGACGCCGTCGTCTTGTCCTTGCAGGCCGACGCGATGAACGCGCGGCTGCGCCACCGGCCCACGGGGTTCACCTTCCTCGCCGAGGACCTGGCCGCGTGGCCCGCCGCGCAGCGCGCCCTGGTGCTGCGCGAGTGCGAGAGCCTGGGCTTCTCGAGCGTGGACGATTCGATGGCGGCGCTGGAGCGTCTGCTCGACGCCATCGACGAGCACCTCGGCGCGCCCGTGCTCATCTACAACCTGTGCCCGGTCCAGCCCGGCGAGCGCGTGCACTCCTGGCTGGGCGCCGGCGACGCGACCACCCTGCGCCTGCAGCGCTTCGACCTGGCGCTCGCGGAGCTCAGCACGCAGCGCAGCTTCTCCATCGTCGATGTCCAGCGCCTCTCGGCCACCCACGGCGCGGGCCGGCTCAAGGTGGATCACGTGCACTTCACCGCCCAGGGCTGGCGCCTCATCGCCGAGGAGGTCGTGCGCATCCTCGCGGAGCACGGCCTGCTCGATGGAGGCGCGCCGTGAGCCTCACCCTCGTCACGCCGCGGATCCCCCAGCACCAGCTCGCGCTGCAGCGCTCGGCCATCAACTGGCTCGCGCGCGCCGGCGACCGCGTGCGGGCGCGCCAGCCGATCGGCTACTTCAACCTCGACTGCTACACCGAGGGCTTCACCACCGGACCCAGGCCGTTCGCGGACGAGAGCCGCGACGTGCAGCTCCTCTTGTTCGCGCCCTGCGACGGCGTGTTGACGCCCCTCGCGGGGCTGGACGGCAGCGGCTGGTCCGCGCTCCACGGGCACGCCCACCGCTACGTGGACAGCGTCCCCGTCTGCACCCTCGAGTGCGGCGAGGCCACGGGCGAGCGCGAGCTCCTGTGGATGATGGTGGCGGGGCGGCGCGGCTTCGTCGCCGGCGAGGGCCGCGGAGGGTTCGCGACGGGCTGGCACGATCGCGTGCGCGCGTACTGGCCCGGCAGCGGGGGCAGGCCGACGTCGATCCTCGGCATCGGCACCTGCGAGCAGATCCTCGTGTTCCGCAGCGAGACCATCGCGTTCGCGGACTGGTTCGCGTCGTTCCCCGGGCCGCTGCACGTGATCCAGACGACCGACGACCGCCTGGTGCACTCCTCGGCGACGCTGCTGCAGCACCTGCGGCGCTCCACAGAGGACGCGCGCGCCCTCCTCGGCGCCGTGGCCGCGTGGATCGGCGGGCAGGCACGTGAGCTCGACGCGGGCGCGCTGCTCGGCCAGGGTGCACCGGCCGCGGGTCCTTCCGGGCGGCGCGTGAACGTGTTCTCGGACTTCGCGCTGATGCAGCTCGCCGCGAACGAGTGCGCCGAGCTGTCGCCGCTCTTGGAGCGCGTGGAGCTGCTCGGACCCGAGGGCCTCGTCCTGGCGGCGCCGCCCGACGTGGTCGTGCTCTCGCTCAACAGCGAGTACGCGCCGCACTTCCGGCACAAGCAGACGGGCTGGCTGCTCTCGATGCACGGCTTCCGTCTCAACACCGACCTGAGCCCGGCGGCGCGCGACTGGCTGCGGCGGGACTTCGAGCTGGTGCGGCGCACCCCCGACGACGTGGCCAGAGAGCTGGAGGAGCTGGCGGTCGAGCTGCGCGCGCGCACCGGCGCGCACCTGTTCGTGATCAACCTGACCTCGACCTCCATCTACGATCGGACCACGAACTACTCCTGGCTCGGCGACGCGATCGAGAGCGCGAGCGGCATCGTGTCCGCGGAGACCAACCATCGCCTCGACCTGCTGGCGGCCCGAGGGCTGTGCACCGTGGTCGATCTCGATTCGCTGACGGCCGAGCACGGCGGCGTGAACAACCCCGACCGCGCGCACCCGAGCGGTCCCCTGCCCGAGGCGCTCCGCGAGGAGATCGCCCGCCTGGCGCGCGCCCGCGGCCTGGCCGGATTCGGCGCATGACCACCGGCCCGCTCGTCACCTGCGCGATGAT
>JAFEBC010000273.1 GCA_018266095.1 Deltaproteobacteria bacterium | reverse complement strand
GAGGCCAAGAAGAGCGTGCGGCGCGCCTTCCACTCGTCGCGATCGGTGTACGTGCGCGCGATGGTGGCCCACAGGTGCGGCGCGTCGACGAGCGGGCCGTAGAGATAGAGGAACACGGCGCCGAGGACGATCACGTGGCCGGAGATGGTGACCGTCCACGCGGCGTCGCCCGAGGCGGTCCAGGCGTGGGCGCCGTAGAGGATCGCGGCGGCGGCCAGACCCAGCCAGAACGGCAGCAGGTTGAAGAGCACATCGTCGCGCGCGCTCCACAGCCAACTCCAGCGCGGGCGCGAGGCAGGCATCGCTGGAGCGGCGGCGGCGCCCATCGTCCGATTCTACACAGAAACCAGTCGGTCGCGCAGGCGCAGCATCGGCTGCTCGAGGAGCGCGGCCATGCCGATGCCGAGGGCGATGGAGCTGACGCAGAAGAGCAGCGAGGAGCCCAAGAAGCCCAGGCCCAGCCGGGCCGCGAGCTTGTCCGAGATCCAGAACCGGAGCGGCATGTGCCACACGTAGATCGAGTACGAGCGCGCACCGACGAACGCCAGCGCGCGCGTGAGCGGGTTCGGCGGGAGCGCGCCGTGGAGCGCGATGAGGATGAGCCCGGCGCCGAGCGCGAACTCGAGATAGCCGGCGGTCCAGATGAAGGGCGTGCGAGCGAGCTCGAAGATGAACGCGGGCGCGAGCAGCGCGGCGCCGACGAGGCCGACCCGACTGCGGTGCCGTTGCAAGGCGGCGATGACCTCGGGGCGGCGCCTGAACAGCCAGGCGATCGCCACGCCCAGCATCAGGGAATCGATGCGCAGGTGCGTCGCCATCAAGTGTGTCGACAGGCCGAACGGGCGCGTGAGGTTCAGGCAGCGCAGGCCGAGGAGCAGCGCAGCCATCGCGAGCCAAATGGCGGGCACGAGCCGGAAAGGGTCGCGCGCGCCGCGGTTCAGGCGTAGCAGCACGAGCAGCAGCGCGGGGAGGAACAGGTAGAAGTGCTCCTCGACGGCGAGCGACCAGGTGTGCGGCCACAGGCCCCAGGTGTAGTTCTGGAAGAAGAGCACCTCCGCCAGCACGCTCTTCACGGGCAGCGGGCCGCGGCGTGCGATCGCGAGGATGGAGAGCGCGATCATCGCGTAGAAGGCCGGGTAGATCTTGAACGCGCGGCGCAAGAGGAAACGGCCGGGCCGGAGGTGGCCCGTGCGCGCGTGCTCGTCGAAGAGCAGGCCGGAGACGAGGAAGCCGCTCAGGACGAAGAAGAGGTCGACGCCGATCCAGCCGCCGCAGTGGAGCGTGGACAGCACGGTGGCTGCGGGCTCGGGAAGCGCAGGGATGTCGGCGGTGTGGCGGCCGAGGACGAGCAGGATCGAGAAGGTGCGCAGGACGTCGAGCGAGAGCTGGCGCGGCGCGTGAGGCTGTGGAGCGGGCCCGGGTGGCGTCACCGCGTCCATCATATCATCCGCGGGCGTTCACTCGCGGCCGCGCTCCTCCGCGCCCAGGGCCTTCACCAAGCGCTTCCAAGCGGACTGGGCGCCCATCTCGGGCCAGCCGGCGCCGGCGTCGCGCAGACGGCGCGGGGAGATGACGCGCATCGAGCTCTGGCGCGCGAGCGCGGCGGTCTTGTCGGCGTCGGCGCCCGGCGCGGTGACCACGGCGAACGAGCCGCCGGCCCAGGGGCCGATCACGCGCACCTCGGCGCCCGGCTGCTGCGCGGCCTCGGTGCGGGCGAACTCGCGCAGGCCCGGCCAGCGCGCGTCGACCTCGATGGCGTCGGGGCCGGAGGGGCTGCGGACCCAAGCGGCTGCGTCCTGGGTCGCCGGCTCCAGCGTGAGGCCGGCGTCCGCGAGCCTTCGCACCGCGCGGATCCGCTCCAGGCGCGCCGTCTGCGGCGTCTCCCAGGTGGCCGCTAGCCGCACGCCCTCGGGCGTCACCAGCGCGCGCGCGCGCACGGGCGCGAGGCGATCCAGCGAGAGCTGCTCGAAGGCCGCGATGGCGCGCTCGAGCGAGGTGGCCTTGAACGACGCGACCTCCACGTCGCCGAGCGGCAACAGGCGCATCCACGCCGCCGCGATCACGGACAAGCGCCCTGCCCCGCCCAGCGAGAGGAAGTCGAGGTCGGGCCCCATCGACGAGCGCGGCGCGGGCCGGCTCTCGGCGATGCGGCCGTCGGGCAGCACGGAGGTCAGCGCCAGGGCCACCGTCTCGTGACGCGAGCCCGGGACGCCGCGCATGCCGCGCGTGGGACCGCCGAGCCACGCGCCCACCGAGCCGCCGCGCACCGAGGGCAGCATGGGGCCGAGCGTGCAGCCCGCGCGCAACGCCGCCGTCTCCAGCGCAGCCACGGCGCAGCCAGCCTCGACGCGCGCGGTGCACGTGCGCGGATCCACGTTCACGATGCGATCGAGCTTCACCAAGTCCACGATCGCGCCCCCCGCGGGCGGCGGCAGCGGGCCATCGCTCGTGCCCGACACGCGCACGGGCAGCGCGCGGGTGCGCAAGATGGACAGCGTGCGCCCAAGGGCCGCCACGCTCGAGGGCGTGATGCGCAGGCCGGACCCGCCGCTCTCGACCAGCTCTTCGACGACCGTAGCCCCCGAGCGCAGGAGCTCATCGTGCAGCTCCGGCGAGAGGCCGAGCTCCAGGCTGTCGGGGGGCGAGCTGGTCATAGGAGCAGCTTCCCCGGATTCAGGATGCCCTGCGGATCGAACGCCTTCTTCAGCGCGCGGAGCTGGCGCATGCCCTCGCCGTGCTCGCGCGGCAAGAGGAGCTTGCGCTGCAGGCCCACGCCGCGGTGGTGGCTCAGGGTCGCGCCCGCGTCGGCCGCCGCATTCAGCACCTGCGCGATCACCGCGTCGTGGCGCTCCTCGGCCTTCTGCAGGTCCTCGAGCAGGTCCTCGCTCGCCTCATGCACGCCGCTCGCGGGCTCGCTGGTCGGGCCGCCCAGGCCGACGATGTTCAGGTCGATGGCGCACCCTTCGAGGGCCGGGCTCATCGCGCGCGCGGTGACCAAGGCCTTCGTGCCCGCGGCCCGGCGCAGCGCGCCCAACAAGGCCGGCGCCTTGTCCCAGGTGGTGGCCACATCGAGCGCGTCCACGAACGCGCCCGCCTGCTCCAGCGCGCGCCGGCGGCCACCCAGCGGCTCCTTGCGCTCGATCAGCCGCTCCAGCGAGCCCGGTCCGAGATCCTCGCCGCCCGTGCCCGCGCCCGAGGCCACGCGCAGCGCCTCCTGGCCCTCGTCCTCGGCCTCCTGCGCCGCGTGCGGACCTGTGGCCTCGAAGCTGAGCAAGAGGAGCGGCGCGGCCGGCAGCGCCTCGACCAG
>JAFEBC010000272.1 GCA_018266095.1 Deltaproteobacteria bacterium | reverse complement strand
GGCACCTCGCGTCCGCGAGGTGCTGGGAGCTCCGGTCGAGGGCCTTGATGTGCCGCGCCTCAGTCGGGCGCAATCCCTCCCCACGCCCCGGGGCCCGCTCTTGGAACGCCGGTTCGTCGAGAATGCTGCGCGAGCCACGCGAGGGAGAAAACTGAAGGGCAAGTGCGCCCGCTGCTATCCGAGCGTCACTCGCGCCAGCCCTCGCGTCTTGTCCATCCACGCGTCGCGCGAGAACAGCACGCGGTGGAACTGCGGCACGCTGACCATGAAGGGGCCGACGCGCGAGTTCACGTCGAGGACGAGCAGGGCGTCTTGGGCCTCCAGATAGGCGCCGAGGGGCGAATGGTGCCCGCCGCCCCAGCCGAACAAGGGACGTCGATCGAAGTTGGCGATGTAGCGGAAGCGCGGGTCGTTGACGTTGCGCAGCTCGATCCGAAGCGCGTCGAGGCTCAGGTCGCGCACGAGGTCCGTCCGATGCGTCGTCTTCACCTCGAGCACCTCGCCGAGCTGATCGAGCGACATCCCGCCCACGCGCACGCCCAGCACGTGGCTCACCGGAGTGCCGATGAGCACGTTCCCTGGCTCGGCCTCGACGCCAATCGATTGCAGCACCATCGCCAGGCTCGTCGGCCCGCAGAGCGCCGTCGCCTTCTGCGAGAGCAAGCCGGACCGCTTGTAGAGCTGCGCGACCGGCTGTTCAAACGCGAGGTCCAGGAGCGAGCCGGCCGAGCCGCCAAGACCGTGTTCGAGAGCGTACATGGCTGTTTGTTTTAACCACCTCGCTCACAGGGCGCCGCCAAACCACGCGCAACGGGCGGAGCGGGAGCGGAACGGGCGCCGTCCCACGGGATGCAGAGCGGGCCCGGGGCGTGGGGAGTCACCGGACTCCGTCAACCCGGTCAGAGAGCGGTTCCGGGGCGTGGGGAGGGATTGCGCCCGACTGAGCGCGCGGCAGCACCCAACATTGAACGAAGTTCCCAGCACCTCGCGGAGGCGAGGTGCCGGTCGTGCCGCAGGCCTCCCGGAGGGCGCAACCCTCCCCACGCCCCCGGGACCGCGGAGTTCCAAGCCGCAGGCCTCCCGGAGGTTACGCGCCGTCCCACGCCCCGGGACCGCGGAGACTATCCACTGGCACAGGAAGCCCGTTCCGCTTACGTTCCGCCCGCATGCGCGTATTGGGTTTGGAGACGAGCTGTGACGAGACCGCCGCCGCGGTGATCGAGATCGACGCCGCCGACACCGAGCGGCCTCGCGCACGCGCGCTCTCGGACGTGGTGCACACGCAGACGGAGGTGCACGCGCGGTTCGGCGGCGTGGTCCCCGAATTGGCCTCGCGCGACCACCTGCAGCGCGCGCTCCCCGTGGTCGATCAGGCGCTCCAGCAGGCGCAGGTCACGCTTGCCGACCTCGATGGGATTGCCGTGACGTGCGGGCCGGGGCTCGTGGGCGCGCTCCTCGTCGGCGTCCAGCTCGCGAAGTCCTTGGCGCTGGCCTCCGGCAAGCCTCTCGTGGGCACCAATCACCTCGAAGGGCACCTCCTGGCCGCGCTCCTGTCCGACGACGCGCCCGCGCCGCCGTTCTTGGGCCTCGTGGTCTCGGGCGGGCACACGAGCCTGTACGAGGTCGCGGCCATCGGGAGCTACAAGCTGCTCGGCTCGACGCTCGACGACGCCGCCGGCGAGGCCTTCGACAAGGTGGCCAAGCTGTTGGGCCTGCCGTATCCGGGTGGGGTGCACATCGATCGCCTGGCGCGCACGGGCGACCCCAAGGCGCACGCGTTCCCGCGCGGGCTCGCGCGGCGCAAGCGCGATCAGCTCGACTTCTCCTTCAGCGGCTTGAAGACGGCCGTGCGCGTGCATGTGGAAGAGCACGGCGTGCCCACGGGGCAGGCGCTCAATGACCTCTGCGCCAGCTTCCAGGAGGCCGTGTGTGACGCGCTCACGGCCCGCGCGGTGCGTGCGGCCCGCGCGGCGCGCTTGGAGCGGCTCGTGATCTGCGGCGGCGTGGCGGCGAATTCTCGACTCAGATCCCTCGCGCAGGAGCGCTGCGCCGCCGACGGCATCCACCTGCATCTGCCCGCCGTGAAGCTGTGCACCGACAACGGCGCCATGATCGCGCTCTCGGGCGCGCTGCGGCTCGCGCGCGGACAGCGGGCCTCGATGGACCTCACCGCCGACCCCGGATTGCGCCTGTGACCGTCGAACGTCCCGCAGACATCCTCCGCAAGCATGGCCTCAAGCCCAAGAAGGAGTGGGGCCAGAACTTCCTCGGCGACGAGCGCATGCTGGGCGCGCTGGCCGACCTCGCGGAGCTGACGCCGCAGGACACGGTGGTCGAGTTCGGAGCGGGCCTGGGCCACTTCACGCGGCTGCTCCGTGAGACGGGCGCCAAGGTGGTGGCCGTCGAGCGCGATCGCGAGCTCGCGCCCATCCTGCGCGCCGAGGTCGAGCCGCTGGGCGTGTCGGTGATCGAGGCCGACGCGAAGACCTTCGACCTCTCGCTCATCGCGCAGGGAGCGGGCGGGCGCGTGGTGCTGTGTGGGAACCTGCCGTACCACTTGAGCTCGCCGATCCTCTTCCACTTGCTCGACCAGCGGAAGTTCCTGAAGCGCGCGGTGCTGCTGCTCCAGAAGGAGGTCGCCGAGCGCGTCGCCGCGCCCCCGGACACGAGCGAGTACGGCCTGCTCTCGGTGCTGGTCCAACACGTCGCCGACGCGCGCGTGGGCCTTCAGGTGCCGCGCCACTTCTTCCACCCGCCGCCCGACGTCGAGAGCGCCGCCCTGGTGCTGGAGTTCCTCGAGACGCCGCGCGCGCCGGTCACGGACGAGCTGCGCTTCCGCACCGTGGTGAAGGCCGGCTTCTCGCAGCGCCGCAAGACGCTCTGGAACGCGATGAAGAGCCTCCCGGGCGGGCGCGAGGCCATCGTCGCCACCGGCATCGACCGCATGCGCCGCGGCGAGACCCTGAGCGTCGAGGAGTTCGCCAGCCTCGAACGCGCGCTCGTTCAGCCCGCGCCCGAATAGGGTCCAACATCGGTCATTCCGCGCTCGATCCGCGCGCCACGATGTGCCAATCTCCGCGCCCGCATGGCCGACCGGCTCACGCAGTCGACGCACCGCTACATCGTGGTCGAGGGACCCATCGGCGTCGGCAAGACCACGCTGACGAAGGCCCTCGCGCGCCGCTTCTCCGCGCGCACCGTGTTCGAGATCGTCGAGGAGAACCCGTTCCTGGCGAACTTCTACCAGGACAAGAACAAGTTCGCGTTCCAGACGCAGCTCTTCTTCCTGCTCTCGCGCTTCAAGCAGCAGCAGGAATTGTTCCAGCAGGACCTCTTCGCGCAGGTCACGGTCAGCGACTACCTCTTCGCCAAGGACCGCATCTTCGCGTCCATCACGCTCGACCCGAACGAGCTCTCGCTCTACGAGCGCATCTACGAGCACCTGGGGCCGCGGGTGATGAAGCCCGACCTCGTCGTCTATCTGCAGGCGCGCCAGGACATCCTGCTCGGCCGCATCAAGAAGCGCGCGCGAGAGTTCGAGCGGAAGTTCGACGCGGACTATCTGGCCGAGCTGTCGCGCACGTACAACGACTTCTTCCACCGGTACGAGGAGACGCCGCTGCTCATCATCAACACCAGCGACGTGGACTACTCCGAGAGCGAGGAGGCGCTGGACGAGCCCATCGCCAAGATGAACTCCATCAAGGCCGGCGCGCACTGGTTCTCGCCGATGGGGCGCAAGTAGGCGCGTGTCGCAGGCGCCGCGCGTTCGTCGGTGGCGCAACCATCATTCCTGACGCACCGGTCACTGATCCGACGCCCGCGGACGTGATCTTTTGCACCATCCCTGTTAGATCCACATCGTCTCTGCGCCGTCCCAGAGGCACCAGCATCCGCAAGGCGCGCAGCCCTTGGAGCGCGCGACCCCTCGGGGCGCTGGAAGAAACGGCGGCATCACACGGAGGTGAACCTTGAAAAAGGTCACCATTCACGCACTCCGCAAGATGAAGCAGGCCGGCGAGCGCATCACCATGCTCACCGCCTATGACGCCACCTTCGCCAGGCTGTTCGACGGCGCGCAGATCGACGCGCTGCTGGTCGGCGATTCGCTCGGGATGGTGGTCCAGGGCCACGACACCACGCTGCCGGTGACGATGGACCAGATCATCTACCACTGCGCCGCCGTCGCGCGCGGGGCAGAGCGGGCGCACCTCGTCGGCGACATGCCGTTCGGGAGCTACCAGGTCTCCGCGGACGAGGCGGTCAAGAACGCCATCCGCATCATCGCCGAAGGGCACATGGAGGCCGTCAAGCTCGAGGGCGGGGCGGAGTTCGCCGACGTCATCTCGCGCATCGTGCGCGCGGGCGTGCCGGTGATGGGCCACATCGGGCTCACGCCGCAGTCGGTGCACAAACTCGGCGGCTACGTCGTGCAGGGGCGCGGCGAGGAGAAGGCGGCGCGGCTGCTCGCGGACGCCAAGGCGCTGGAGGCGGCGGGCTGCTACGCGCTCGTGCTCGAGGCCATCCCGGCGGCGCTGGCGAGCGAGATCTCGGAGGCGCTCTCCATCCCCACCATCGGCATCGGCGCCGGCGCGGGCTGCGACGGGCAGGTGCTCGTCTCGTACGACCTCTTGGGCATGAACCCCAACTTCGCGCCCAAGTTCGTCAAGAAGTACCTCGACCTCGCGGCGCTCATCGGCGAGGCGGCGGGGCGCTATCGCGACGAGGTCCGCGGCGGGCAGTTCCCGGCGCAGGAGCACACGTTCTCCGCCGAGAAGGCCGCGCCCAAGGTGCTGCCGCTGGTGGTCAACGGCGAGGCGCCCGCGCCGGACGCGACCAAGGACGACGAGCGTCCGCTGCGGCTCTATTCGGTGCCGGGCCGCGAGTAGTCACAGACACTGCGTCGAGGAGAACACGTGGCCGCCCTCATCCGGACCGCGAAGGATTTTCGTGACGCTTGCGCCGAGGTGCGCCGCGATGGCCGCCTCGCGCTGGTGCCGACGATGGGCTTTCTGCACGCGGGTCACCAGTCGCTGATCCGCGCCGCGAACAGCCAGGCGCCGAGCGTGGCGGTGACCATCTTCGTCAACCCGACGCAGTTCGGGCCCAACGAGGATCTCGCGCGCTACCCGCGGGACCTCGAGGGCGACTTGAAGAAGTGCGCGGAGGCGGGCGCGAGCTTCGTGTTCGCGCCGGAGGACCCGAAGGAGATCTACCCCGAGGGCTTCCAGACGTACGTCGAGCCCGGTCCGCTGGCCGGCCCGCTCTGCGGATCGCGCCGCCCGGGGCACTTTCGCGGCGTGGCCACGGTGGTCGCCAAGCTGTTCGCGCTCTCGCGGGCGGACGTGGCGTTCTTCGGCGAGAAGGACTTCCAGCAGCTCGCGGTGATCAAGCGGCTGGCCGTCGACCTCGACCTCGGCACGCAGGTCATCGGGCGGCCGACCATCCGCGAGCACGACGGGCTCGCCATGTCGTCGCGCAACGCGTACCTGTCGCCGGAGGACAGGCAGCGCGCGGTGGCGCTCTCGAAGGCGATGGCGGCGTGCCGGAGCGCGTTCGCCGACGGGGAGCGCGAGATCGCCAGGCTGGAGGCGCTGGCCGCGAGCGTGCTGACGGAGTCGGGCCTGCGCGTCGACTACGCTGAGCTGCGCCGGCCCGGTGATCTCGAGCGTCCGCCGGAGGCCACGGGTGACACCCGCGTGTTCCTGGCGGCGTTCCTCGGCAAGACGCGCCTCATCGACAACGGGCCGCTCGAAGGGTGAACAGCGAAAGGCCTTCAACGCGGAGGCGCGGAGGCGCGGAGCGATCCCGGGACAAGACTCCTCACTCAGCATACGAGGCGCCAGGCGGACCTCGCGTGGCAGGAGACTTCGAGCGTCGCCCCCTCCGCGTCCCCGCGCCTCCGCGTTGAAGCTCTTGCAGTTGCCTTGCGCACGCTGGCACCACGGCGCGCCCCCTGCTACACACTCGCGCTCCATGTCCGCGAAAGCCCCGCCGCCCAAGTCGGGCGAGCCGC
This sequence comes from Deltaproteobacteria bacterium, assembly GCA_018266095.1. Lineage (GTDB taxonomy): Bacteria > Myxococcota > Myxococcia > Myxococcales > 40CM-4-68-19 > CAIWCD01. The sequence goes on along the minus strand of JAFEBC010000272.1, from coordinate 4,935 downwards.
ACATCCAGAGCGTCGCCAAGAACCGCCGCGCCACGTTCGACTACCACGTCGAGAAGCGCGTCGAGTGCGGCATCGTGCTCGTCGGCACCGAGGTGAAGTCCTTGCGGGCCGGCGCGTGCCAGCTCTCGGACGCGTACGCGGTGGGCCAGCGCGGCGAGCTGATGCTGCTCAATGCGCAGATCGCCCACTACGCGCCCGCGGGGCCGCTCTCGCAGCACGAGCCCAAGCGCGCGCGCAAGCTGCTCGCGCACAAGCGGGAGATCGAGTCGCTCCTCGAGAAGCAGCAGAAGGCCGGCTACGCGCTCGTGCCGCTGCAGGTCTACTTCAAGGACGGCCGCGTGAAGGTCGAATTGGGCCTCTGCCGCGGCAAGGACGGCGCCGACAAGCGCGACTCCATCGCGGAGCGCGAGGCCAAGCGCGAGATGGACAGGGCCAAGAAGCGCTAGGAGAACGCGATGAGCTCGATGGAAGGCCGCATCGTCCTGGTCACGGGCGCAACGCAGGGCATCGGCCGCGAGACCGCGCTGGGTCTGGCCAAGGCGGGCGCGCGCGTGGGGATCGTCGGGCGCGATCCCAAGCGCACCGAGGACGCCGCCGCCTACGTGAAGCAGGGCGCGCCGGGCGCGATCGTGGACACCTTCGTCAGCGACCTGTCCGTGCTCGCCGAGGTGCGCGCGCTGGGACAGACAGTGTGTCAAACGTACACCAAGCTGCACGTGCTCGTGAACAACGCGGGCGCCATCTTCATGCAACGCGAGGTCACCAAGGACGGCCTCGAGCGCACCTTCGCCCTGAACCATCTGAGCTACTTCCTGCTCACGCGCGAGCTCTTGCCGCTCCTCACCGCGAGCGCCCCCGCGCGCATCGTCAACGTCGCCAGCACGGCGCACCGGCGCGGCACCATCGACTGGGACGACCTGCAGAGCGAGCGCGGCTACAGCGGCTTCCCCGTGTACGGGAAGTCCAAGCTGATGAACATCCTCTTCACCCGCGAGCTCGCACGCCGCCTCGACGGCACCGGCGTCACCGCCAACTGCCTGCACCCGGGCGTCATCAACACGGGCTTCGGCCGCAACGACAAGGGCTGGTTCGGCAAGCTCTACAAGCTCGGCGCGCCGCTCCTCACCTCCGCCGACAAAGGCGCGCGCACCACGCTGCACGTGGCCATGTCCGAGGAGGGCGGCCGCGTCTCCGGCGAGTACTTCAACCGGTCCAAGGTCGCCCGCCCGCGCGCGAAGGCCCAGAACGACGCCGACGCGAAGCGCCTGTGGGACGTGACCGAGGCGCTCCTCGCCAGCAAGCTGAAGTAGGGCCGCACCAGTCGCGGCGCGCGTCGACCGCGCGCGCGAGGGCTACTTCATCGGCACCGACTTGTACGTCCCCGTCACGGCCAGGCGCTGATCATCCGCGCACTCCGCCTCCCCCGACACCTTGTTCCCCTCGGCCTTGAGCGAGAGCTGATTGCAGCGCGGCGCGCCCTGCGGCAGCTTCTTGTCGCCCTCCGCCACCAGCGCCTTGCGCTTCTGCTCCAGCGCCTCCTGCGCCTTCTTCATCTTCTCGCCGGCCTTCTGCATGCACGCCGACAGCTCCGCCTGCGGGCCCTTCTGGCACTTCTCCATCGCCGTGGTGAAGTCCTTCATCGCCGCCTGCGTCTCCGGCGAGCCGAGCATCGACACCTGCTTCTGCATGTTCTCCTGCTGCACCTTGCTCTCGTCGTCGGTGGGCAGGGACGAGAGCCGCCGATCCGGCCGCTGCTCGGCCGCGGCCTTCGCGTGCCGCGTGGGCTGACCTGGCTTGGTCCAGGTGGCGTCGAAGATGATCTGCGAGTCGTCGGCCTGCACCGGCTTGAGGTCCACGGCCCAGCCGTCCGCGAACTTGAGCGAGAGCGCGTACGAGCCGATGACCTGCACCACCTCCAGGCCCATCGACGCCGCGCTCACCGGTGACATCGCCTCGATCACCGCGTTGCCCGGCAGCGCGTTCGCGGGCGCCGTGATCTTCGCGCTGTACTCGCCCTTGCCGATCTTCTCCTCGGAGAGCACGAGCGCGTCGTTGGTCAGGAGGAACTTCGTGCCCGCGGCGAACTTGCCGGTGAGCTTCACCTGCGCGCTCTCGCCCGGGTGGAGCTGCACGCGGGAGGTCTCGCCCGCGAACTGCAGCTCGGGCGTCGGATACGTCGCGTAGAGCTTCACCACGTCGCTGTCGAGGTTGAGCTTGTGGCGCTCGGCGGTGGCCTCGGCATAGGCGGCCTCGCGGCGCTGCTGGTAGGTCTGCGCGAGCGCGTGGGCGGCGGCTGCGGCGAGGAGGAGCGAGAGGCCGGCGCCGGTGAAGAGCTGCAAGCGAGAGGAGGTCATGGTGTCTCCAGGGCTGCGGTCGTGAGCGTGAGGGAAGGCGTGTCCGCCGCGGGCGCGCGGCGCAACGCGAGGGAGACCAGGGTGACGAAGAGGGCGAGCTCGGCGGGCCGCGAGAGCGGGAAGTCGACGAGTGATCGGGAGGCGAGCGTGAGCAGCGCGGCGCCCATCGCGAGCGCGCGTGGACGATCCGTCGAGAGCGACCGGTGCAGCGCGAGCAGCGCCAACGCGAACAGCGCGAGCGCGATCAGCAGGGCAGGGAGGCCCGCACCCAGCGCGAGCTCGAGCGGATCCGCGTGGGCGTGGTCGAGCACCACGAGCGGAATCGATGGCGCTCGGAGCGTGCGCACCGCGCCGATCCCGTGGCCCAGCATCGGCGCCTGCGCGAGGTGATCCGCGAGGCCCCACAGCAGCGCGCGCCCGCGTCCGACGTTCAGCAAGTCCCGGTCCGCGACCAGCCCCGCGAGCGCACCCAGCCCGATGAGCGCGACGACGGCCTCCGCCCACTTCAGCGAACGCCGCCCGACGACTCCGAGCACGACGCCCGCCAACGCGAGCGACGCGATCGTCGCAAACGAACGGGCCCCGGCCAGCGCGACGAGCTGCGCCGCCACCTGCGCGAGCCACCGCCAGCGGGCCCACGGCGCCTGGGCGCGCGCCGCCTCACCCAGCGTCAGACACAGCGCCGCCGAGAGCCACGCCGCCACGAAATCAGGGTTCCCCAGCGAGCCCTCGATGGCGAGCCGCGCGCCCAGGTGCGCTGGCTGCAGGCCTGCGAGCGACGCCAGGCCACGCAGCGGATCGAGGCCCAGCATCTGCAGCAGCACCAGCGCGGCCTCGAGCGTCCCCAGCCGCGCCAGCATCGGCAGCACCGACTCGTCGAGCCCTTCGCTGCGCAAGAGCCCGAGCAGCAGCACGAGCCCCGCGACGACCAGCATCAGATCCGCCGCGTCCACCCGGTCCGCGTGCAGCGTCGACGCGCCCACCCACGCGAGCAGCGCCAGCACGAGCCAGCCCGCGAGGGTCCCGCGCCCTTCGCCCCCGCCTCGCTCACGAGCCCCGCCGCGCCGCCCCTGCCGCAGCGCCACCCCGAGCGCCCACGCCGCGCCCGCCAGCAGCACGCACAGCTTCGGCAACAGGAACGCCGACCCCAGCCCCGGCACGCACACGAAGAGCAGCGCCGCGTGCAGGAAGGCCACGCCCCGCGCGCGCACCGCCTACTGCCCGCCCTCGGCCGGCGCCTGCTCCGACAGCGTCTTCGACTCCGCCTGCAGCACCTTCGCGCGATCGATCTCGTCGAGGAGCTTCGAGTCCCCCGACAGGTCGTACCCGCGCGAGAGCAGCTTCATCCCCTCCTCGAACTCGCCCGCGTACACGCGCGAGAGCCCCGCGTCGAGGTACGCCTTGGCCAGCTTCGACGACGCGATGTTCGGGTTCGCCTCCGCCCCCTTGATCGCCTCGTCGAACAGCGACTGCGCCTTCTTCCAGTCCCCGCGCTGCGCCCAGCCGATGCCCGTCGCGAGCTGCGGCAGGTCCCCATCCTTGGCGAACTCCACCTCGCGCTGTTCCTTGCGCGGCGCGATCGCTCCCACGAAGCGGTCGACCAGCTCCGTCGCGGCCTCGTGCTCCATCTTCTCGCGATCCGGCGGATGACTCTCGTTGGAGGTGTTCCCGCCCCGCACCGCGCCGCTCAGCAGCGCGCCCAGCACGTTCGCGCCCGCGTTCTTCAGCCCCGCGTGCGCCTCGTTCTCCGCCTCCGTCTCGATCACGCGCACGAGCAAGAGCTTCCCCGTCGACACGTCCGTGAGCCGGAAGCTCCCGCGCAGCCGCAGCTTGGCCTCGATCCACCGCCGCGTGTGCTGCGCGCCCTTGTTGTCGGTGAACGTCTGCTCCCTCGGGTGCTCCTCGTAGTGCTCCTCGAGCTCGCAGGTGATGAGCGCGCCCGCCGTCACGAGCTGCCCGAGCTTCGCCGCGCCGTTCTGCGCCGACAGATCGCTCGCCGACAGCTTGAGCTCGTTCATGACCGCGCCCATGTGCTCGCGGTCCACGATCTCGAAGCGCCGCGTCTCCATCAGCTTCTCTTCCAGCATGCCGCCGACGAGCGGCCCCGCGCGCGGCGCGCCAGTGATGTTGGTCAGAGCCAGCGTCTTGTACGCCGCGAGGTTCACCTCGGCCGGCCGCACGAGCGGCACCTTCACGCGCACGGTCCCGCAACCCGCCGCGAGCACGCCGACGACCAGGAGCCAACGCATCCGAGAGAGTGGGTTCACGCCTGTGGAGACTATCATTTGTCCCTCGACGATCGCAGCGCGGTGCTCGCCCGATCACGCAACGCAGAACGCAGGCACGCAGATCGCCCGCGCAAGACCGCCTCGCGCGCAGCAGCCTCGCTACAGCTCCGCCCGCCGCTTCCACGGCATCGCGTCCTCGAGCTGCTTGGAGACTTGAAGGACCTTCGCCTCGTCATACAGCCGCCCCGCGAGCTGCAGCCCGATCGGCAGCCCCTCTTGCGTGAACCCGATCGGCACGCTCGCCGCGGGCTGCCCCGTGACGTTGACCGGCGCCGTGAACGCCCCCAGCTCGG
>JAFEBC010000271.1 GCA_018266095.1 Deltaproteobacteria bacterium | reverse complement strand
GGCTCGGTGGCGTTCGCGGTGCGCGTGGTGAAGCGCGTGGAGAACGTCTGCGCGAGCGGCAGGTTCGTCACCGAGCGCACGTCGGTGGTCAGCGTGAGGAAGTAGGTGGTCGCGAGCGAGAGCGCGCTCGTGGGCGCGATGACGATCTTGCGGCCGGCCGCGGTCACCGTCGCCGGGACCACCGGGCCGATCACCGCGTCCTGCGCGCGCAGCACCATCGAGCTCTGCGTGAGCGAAGCCGGGTCGGCCGGGATCGACAGCTCCAGCTCGATGGCCAGCTCGGGCGCCTGCACCGCCACCTGCTCCTCGCGGTCGGGCGGCGTCATCTGCGTCACCGAGAGCTGCGGCAACACGAACGCGCCCAGCGCCGCGCCCGGCGAGCCGATGACCGGCCCCTGCAGCACCGCCACCGCGCCGCCCTTGGCCTCTGCCACCTGCGACTGGCTCGGCAGGTTCGCGTGCACGAACGCGTGCGGCGCGCCGTCAGGAGAGAGGGCGGAGCCGGCCAGCATCGACTGCACCGGCACGCCGTCTTGATTGATGAGCTCGGTCACCGAGAGCGCCGTGCCGCCCGCGAGCGTCAAGTGCGTGAGGCCGTTCGCCAACAGATCGCGCTCGGCAGGCGAGGTGCGCGTCAGCGCGGTGAGGCGCGGCCGCTCGGGCCTCGTGAGATCGATGGTCGCGATCTCCGAGCCGCGGCTGTTGCAGCCCACCATCGCGCGCTTGCCCTGGGCGGTGACGGTGAGGGCGCCGCCCGGCACCGCCACGAAGCCGAGCTCGTGCAGATCGGGGCTCGCGAGATCGAGCACGCGCAGGCCGCCCACGTCCGCGGCCACGAGGAGCAGGTCGCCCGACACGGCCACATCGCGCGCGCTGCCGACGACAGGAACGGTGGCCACCCGCTGCGGTGCCGTCGGATCACCCAGCTCGATCACCACCACGCCCGAGGCGCCATCCGCGACGAACGCGAGCCGGTCGCGCAGCGCCACGCCGCCGATGTCGGGCCCCGGCAGGTCGATGGTCCCCCGCACGATGGGCAGCACCGGGTTGCGCACGTCGACGACTTGCAGCTCCTGGCCCGCGAACACGCCCGTGCTCTTGACCCAATGGCCGACCGACGCCACCACCGTGCCGTCCGCCATCGCGGTGGACACCGGCGGGCCATCGACATCGACGTAGCCGAGCGCGCCCATCGTCGTGCCCGCGGCGTCGAAGGTGCCCAGGCGATTGGTGAGCGAGGTGTGCCCGCCGATGACGCCGAGATCGTCCGCGTTCACGGAGAGGCCCGTGAGGCGGTGGTACTCGAGCGAGCCGTCGCCGAGCGCGACGGGCGGGAGAGGAATGAGCACATCCGGCGCGTGCAGGCCGAGCTCGACCGTGACCGTCTGGGACGTGCCCACGTTGCCCGACGTGTCCGTCGCCTGCGCGTAGAACGGCACGTGCTGCCCCGCGAGCCCGACCGGCGACAGCCACGGCACCGTGTACAAGGGCCGCGACGGGCCCGGCACGCTCACCGAGGTCTGGCCCAGCGAGCGCACGCCCGCGCCCTCGTTGTCGAAGAACTCGACCGACTTCACCGCCGAGTTGTCGAGGCCCGACGCGCGCAGCGTGAAGTTCGTGCCCTCGGTGATCACCTGGCCGTCCGCGGGGTCGACGAGCTGGGTCTCGGGCGGCACCGTGTCGCGGATGGTGCCGATGAGCACGGGGGCCGACACCGTCTCCTGGTGCGCGCTGTCGGTGGCCACTGCGGTGATGGCGAAGATGCGGTTGCCGCTGCCCACGGGCGCGATGAACGTGCCCGCGAAGCGATGCGGGTAACCCGGGATGCCCGCGGGCGCCGTGGCGGTGTCCACCCGCTTGCCGTCGACGAGGAAGGCCACCTCGCGCACCGGCCCTTCGGCGTCGGTCGCCTCCGCCTCGATGCGCACGCGCGAGCCGTCGAACACCACCGAGCCCACGGCCGGCTTGGCGATGCTGATGACCGGCGGCTGATCCGCGACCACCGGCACGCTCTGCGGCGCCGAGAACGTCTTCTGGCCCGCGTTGTCGGTGGCCCGCGCGCGCACGATGAGCGTCTGGCCCACGAGCTCGGGCGGCGCGGTGTAGCTCGAGTGGTACGGCAAGAGGTAGCTGCGGCCCACCTCGGGCGGCGGGTCGGCGAGGCCCGCGTGGAACGACACGTACGCCACTGCGTTGTCGTCCGAGGCCAGCGCGTCCAGCTCGGCGGGGATGCCCACCACGAACTTCGGCGGCGCCACCAAGGTCGCGCTCGGCGGCTGGTCGGCGATGATGCCGATGCTGATGCTCTTGGAGGTCGTGTTCGCCGAGGTGTCGGTGGCGATGGCCTCAAACGTCACCGTCTGGCCCGCCGCGTTCGAGGGCGCCTGGTAGCTGAAGCGATACGGCCCCGCGGGCATCGTCACCGCGAGCTGCCCGTTCACCTTGAAGGCCACGCTCGCCACCGTCACGTCATCGGTCGCCTCGACCTCGACATCGGTGTGCGTGCCCGCGACGATCTCGGACCCGTCGGCCGGCGTGAGGAAGTGCACCTGCGGCGGCGTCGTGTCCTTGGCCACGGTGACGACGACGTCCGAGGCCTGCACCGTGTGGCCCGCGACGTCGGTGGCCGAGGCCTGCAAGGTGAGCGTGCGGCCCGCCGAGCCATACGGCAGCGGCACGCGGAACGAATACGGCGAGGCGTTGGCCGCGAACGTGAGCGTGCCTTGGAGCCCGCCCAGCACCTTGGCCTGCACGGACGCGATGGCCACGTCGTCGATCGCCGCGATCTGGAGCTGGAAGTCGCGGCCCTCCGTCAGGACATTCCCGGAGCGCGGCGTGGCGATGGCCACCGTCGGCGGCTGATCGGCGCCCACTTGCACGCGCACGAGCTGGCTGTGGACTTGATGTCCGTACGAGTCCGCCGCGACGGCCTGCAGCGTCAGCGTGGTCGCGTCCGCGGGCACCGGCACCTCGAACACCCACGGCGGCGAGGTCAGCGGCAAGAGCGGCGCGCCGTTGACGAAGAGCAGGACGCTCGACACCTTCACGTCGTCGTCCGCGAGCAAGGTCACCGTCGCCGGCTGGCCGCCCACCACCGTCGCGCCATCCGCGGGGCTCAGGATCGCCACCGTCGGCGCCAGGTCGCGCACCACCGTGATCGGCTGCACGAAGTACGGGCTCCAGTTGCCGTTCACGTCGCGCGCGCGGATGCCCACGTAGTAGGCGGCCACGTCGGTCGCGCCCAGGTTGGCGAGGAGCGGCACCGGCACCTGCACCGTCACCAGCGGCGAATAGATGTTGAAGGCCGAGCCCTGGTGCGCGTTCACCGGCGCAAAGCCGCCCTGCACCGCGACGACCTGGAGCTGATCCTGCGTCGGGCCCGCGGCGATCTCGATGCGATCGACGAACACGTTGTCGTACGCGTCCACCTGCACCAGCGCGGTCGTGCCCTCGACGGCGGGCTCGTTCACCGTGGGGCGGAAGATGTCCACCGAGGGCGGCTCGAGGTCGGGCACCAGCTCGATCTCGCGGTCGACGCGCGAGGTGTTGCCCTCGATGTCGGTCGCCACCACACGCAGCTCGACGGGCGCGCTGGGCGTGTCCGGCGGCAGCGCCAGAAAGCCCGGCGGCAGCGGGACGAGCGCGGTGTAGAGCCGGACGCGCGAGGTGTCGTTGTACGGCGGCGGCAGCGAGGCCACGGCGGCGCGCACCGAGGGATCGAGCGCGATCGGCAGGCCGTCCTCTCCCAAGGTGTCCGAGACGTCGATGGGCTGGCCCGCGCTCAGGTGCGCTGCGACCTGTCCCTCGACGAGGAAGTCGAGCGACCCGACCGCGGTGTCGTCGCCCGCGACCGCCTGGAAGAAGAGCTGGATGCTGCCGGACGGCAAGTGCTGGCCCGCGATGGGCGCGGCGATGGCGAGCGCGGGCGGTACGGCGACGCGCGTCTCGATGAGGAGCTGCGCCTGGCCCTGGTGGCCCGCGGTGTCGGTGGCGGTGAGCGTGAGCACCGTGGGCGAGCCGTCGGCGCCGTAGGGAGGCGTGAACTGCACCGTGCCCGCGAAGTTCTTGTCGGGCGAGAGCGCCTGATCGAGCACGGTCTGGCCCGCGTAGTCGACCTGCATGCGCACCACGCCCACGTCGTCGGTCGCGCCGAACCAGAGCGTCGCGAGGTTCCCCTGCAGGAGGCGCACGTACCCGCTCGCCAGCTCGGCCTGTGTGATGGTCTCGACCGACGTGGACAGCGCCTGCATCGACACCTGTGGCGGCGCGTCCGGCAGCACCAGCACGTACGCCGCGTCGGACTGCGTGGCGTTCCCGGCGCGGTCGCGCGCGACGACGGTGAGCGCGGTCGGCGCGCCCGTGGGATTGAGGGGCAGCGCGATGGGCAGCACGACATCTTGCGTGCCGAACACGGTGAGG
>JAFEBC010000270.1 GCA_018266095.1 Deltaproteobacteria bacterium | reverse complement strand
GTCATCGGCGTCCTGCTCGCGGCGCAGCTCGTGCTCACGCTGCTGGTGTCGGAGGAGACGCTGCGCGGGATCGTGCTCGCCAGCGGCCAGGGCGGCGAGCTCGCCCTCGGCGCCACGCTCTGCGCGCTCTTCCACGTGAGGTTCCCGCGCGTCACGCGCTGGCCCTCCTCGCGCTGGTTCTTCCTCGGCTGCGGCGCGGTCTCGTATGTGTTCGCGATGCGCAAGTGGCTGCGCGCGCGCGCCGATCCCGACGCGGTGCCGTGGGGCAGCTTCTGGGGCGGCGACGGCGCCATGGAGCACGTGCAGGCGATGGGCGTGAGCACCGAGCAGCTCGTGTCGATCTACCTGTGGATCGCGGCGCTGTCGGGCCTCGTGCTCGCGGTGGTCTGGCTCGCGAGCTGGCGGAGAGCGCGCGCGTGATCGCGGGGATGTTCTTGCGCCACAAGCCGCGGGGGGAGACGAGCTTCTCGCTCGTGCGGGCGCTCAAGGCCGAGCTCGCGCAGCGCGGCGAGTCCGGGCCCATCGTGCACGGCGGCGCGCTCGATCCCTTCGCGGAGGGACTCTTGCCGCTGCTCACCGGGCCGGCCACGCGCCTCTTCGAGCTGTTGCACGCGCTGCCCAAGACGTACCGCGCGACCGTCGAGTGGGGCCGCGAGACCGACACCGGCGATCACCTCGGCAGCGTGATCGCCGAGGGCGCGCCCGAGACGCTCTCAGCGGAGGCGCTGACACCCGCGCGCATCGACGCCGGGCTCGCCGCGCTCCTGGGCTCTTCGATGCAGGAGCCGCCCGCCTTCAGCAACAAGCGCGTCGACGGCGAGCGCGCGCACGTGCGGGCGCGCCGCGGAGAAGAGGTCTCGCTGACGCCCCAGCGCATCTTCGTGCTCAGCGCCGTCGCGCTCACCCACGACCTCCCGCGCCGCAGCGTGGTCGACTTCGTCTGCCGCGGCGGGACCTACGTGCGCACGCTCGCGCGCGATGTGGGCCGCGCGCTGGGCTGCCGGGCGCACCTCTCGACGCTCTCGCGCAGCGCGGTCGGTCCCTTCGCCGATCCCGGCCCGGCGGGCTCCCTCTTCGTCCGCGGACCAGACCTGCTCCCGTGGGCGCGCACGCGCGTCCTGACCGACGACGAGGCCCGCCGCGTGGAGCTCTCGCGCCTCATCCCTCTCGGCGACATGCGCCCTCCGTCCTGGGTCGTGCCCGAGGGATTTCCCGACCCGCAGGCGCCCATCGCAGCCCTCCACGCAGGCGCGCTGGTGGCGCTGTTGTCCATTCGTGGACACGAGCTCAAGCCCGTGACCGACCTGCGCGACGGCGCCGGGCGCGGCTTGTGAAAATCTGTCCCAAATCATCGACAACTGTGTAACTTTGCGACGCCGGCTGATCGGCAAGGTCGCAAATGGTGTTGCGGTGTTGCACCGCGAGGATTGGCGTTGCGCATGTTGGGGGAGCAGCCTTTGCAGCGATTCGACAGCGGAATTCCGTCCAGGTTCGTGCGTCCATGAGACGCAAGCCGCACCTCCTGGTCCTGTTCGAAAGCGATCGCCCCCTGGCCCGCCCTGCGCGGCATCGCCTCGACTGCGAGGTCGTCCTGCTGGGACGCGGTCAGCGCCGCTCGGTGGCGACCCGCGTCGACGGCAAGAAGCGCATGCTCCTCCTCGAGCTCCCCGATCGCCGGTTGGCCGAGGCGCACCTGCGCCTGCAGAAGCAGGCCGGCAAGTGGGTGCTCGAAGACCTCGGCTCGAAGGCGGGCACGTTCGTCAACGGCGAGCGCGTCGCGGGCTCGCGCGTGCTGGAGGGCGGCGATCGGCTGGAGATCGGACACGTCACGCTCGGCTTCGAGCTGCTCGTGCCGAGCGATCCGGCCTCGGTCGACCTCGGCGTGCACCCCGCGGACCCGGCGTTGGCGACCGCGCTGCCCGAGATCGAGCAGGAGCTCGCGGACCTGGCGGCGATGGCGCTCCAGCCGCTGCCCATCATGCTGCGCGGCGAGAGCGGCGTCGGCAAGGAGCTCCTGGCGAAGACGGTGCATCGGCTCTCCGGCCGCGCAGGCCGCTTCGTGCCCATCACCTGCAGCGCGCTGCCGGCGCAGCTCGTCGAAGCCGAGCTCCTGGGCTCCAAGAAGGGCGCGTACAAGGGCGCCACCGAGGATCGGGCGGGCCTCCTCGCGGCCTCCGATCAGGGCACGCTCTTCCTCGACGAGGTCAGCGATCTGCCGCTCCCGGCGCAGGGCGCGCTCCTGCGCGTGCTGCAGGAGTCGGAGGTCACGCCCCTGGGAACGACGCGCCCGCTCAAGCTCGACCTGCGCGTGGTCACCGCCACCCACCGCGATCTCGACTCGCTCTCGCGGCAGGGACGCTTCCGCCACGACCTGCTCGCGCGCCTGTCCGGCTTCACGCTGCGGCTCGCGCCCTTGCGCGAGCGGAAGAGCGACCTCGGCTTGTTCATCCCGGCCCTGCTGGAGCGGCACTTCGCCAGCCGCGCGCACCTCATCCGCTTCGCCCACCCGGCGACGCGGGCGATGTTCTCTCACTCGTGGCCCCACAACGTGCGCGAGCTCGAGCAGGCCCTGCGCTCGGCGGTCACGCTGGCCGCGGATGGCCCCATCGAGCTGCGTCATCTGCCCGAGGCCGTGCGGCGCCGGCGCCCTTCGCTCTCGGCCGACGACCTGCGGCGCAAGGACGAGCTCTTCGGTCTCCTGCGCGACAACGGCGGCAATGTGTCCGCGGCCGCCACCGCGATGGGCAAGGCGCGCATGCAGATCCAGCGCTGGATCAAGCGCTTCGAGATCGACGTCGCCGCGCTTCGCCGCTGAAGGGCGATGCAACACCTGCAACAGGGCCGCAGGTCGCATCCGACGTAGGGCTCTCCCTACCCGCAACAGTTGCCGTGAAACCTTCTGTGCCTGAATTCGGATCGGCGCTGAATTCTTTGACGTTTTTTGAAACGCTTTTTGTCTTGGGGCTTCGACGTCCTGTTTGGGGGCCGCGACCGAGGCGGCGGGGGCTGGACGGTCCAAGACGGAACGCAAGGCGAGGGGGTCGACCCATCAGGTGGTCTGCCACGGTCGGCCCTCTCGTCTTGGTTCGTTGGTCGTACATCCCGGCCAGCCGATGTAGATTGGTGGCGTGAACCCGCGGCTCCTCGCGCTCGCCCTCCTCGTGTCCTCGGCCGCTTGGGCCGGGAATCTGGTGGAGGCGTCGCTCGTGTCCGAGCACCCAGGCGTCCTTCCGGGCGCGCCGCTCACCGTGGCGGTGCGGCTCAAGGTCCCCCCGCGCTGGCACGTGTACTGGAAGAATCCAGGAGACTCGGGGCTCCCGCCCAAGCTGACCTGGCAGCTCCCGCCGGGCCTCACCGCCGGGCCCATCCTCTGGCCGACGCCGCACCGGATGATGCAGGGGCCGCTCGCCAACTATGGCTTCGACGGCGACGTCTGGCTCCTGACCGAGGTGGTGGCGGCGCGCGCGCTCGAGACGGGCAAGCCGCTGCGCGTGTCCGTCGACGCCGAGTGGCTCGTGTGTCAGGACGAGTGCATCCCGGAGAAGGCGGCGCTCGATCTCACCTTGCCCACGGTGGAGCGGCCCGGGCCGCCGGGACCGAACGCGGCCGGGTTCGTGAGCGCGCGCGAGCGGCTCCCGCGCAAGCTGGGGTGGAGGGCAGAGCTCGGCCACGAGCGCGCGAAGGAGCACACCGTCGAGCTGCGCGTGACCACCGGGGCGCTGCCGCTGCCGGGCGCCCACGCGGAGTTCTTTCCGCAGGACGGCGGCCTCATCGAGGCGACGGCCGAGCAGACCTTCGAGCCGCGGCCCGACGGCTTCGTGCTGACGCTCACGTGCGATCGCCACCTCGCCGGATTCCCCGCGCGCCTCGCGGGCGTGCTCGTGCTGCACGGCCAGCAGGACGCGGACGAGGTGTCGGTCGAGCTGACGACGCCCGCGCCCGAGGTGGCGCCGGCGCGAGAGCCGCTGCCGCTGGGGCTCGCGCTCCTGTTCGCGTTCGTGGGCGGCCTGCTCCTGAACCTGATGCCCTGCGTGCTGCCGGTGCTCGGCGTGAAGGTGATGAGCTTCGTCAAGCACGCGCAGGCGGATGGCCATCGCGCCCGCGCGCACGGGCTCGTGTTCGGCGGCGGCGTGCTCGCGTCGTTCTGGATCCTGGCCGCGGCCCTCTTCGCCCTGCGCGCGTCGGGGAACGAGCTGGGCTGGGGGTTCCAACTGCAGTCGCCGCTGGTGGTCTCGGTGCTGGCGATGCTCTTCTTCGCGCTCGGGCTCTCGTTCCTCGGCTTCGTCGAGGTGGGCGCGACGGTGCAGTCGGCCGCGGGCGCGGTGCGCTTCTCGGACACGCTGTGGGGCTCGTTCGGCTCCGGCGTGCTGGCGACGGCGGTGGCCACGCCCTGCACCGCGCCGTTCATGGGCGCCGCGCTCGGCTACGCGCTCCTGGCGACGCCGCTCGTGGGGCTCTCCATCTTCACCGCGCTGGGCGTGGGCATGGCGATGCCGTACGTGCTGCTCTCGTTCTCGCCGGAGCTGCTGCGCAAGGTGCCCAAGCCGGGCGCGTGGATGCAGACGCTGCAGCAGGCGCTCGCGTTCCCGCTCTTCGGCACCTCGGTGTGGCTGCTCTCGGTGCTCTCGGTGCAGGGCGGCGCGGAGAAGGTGTTGCTGGCGCTCATCGGGGTGCTGCTCGTCGGCTTCGCGCTGTGGCTCTGGCGGCTCTTCGGCGCGCCAGAGGCTTCGCGCTCGTCGCGCATCCTCGGCGGCGTGACCGCGACCTGCGCGCTCGGCCTCGCGCTCTGGTTCAACGCGGGCGGCTCCCAGGCGCACGCGCGCCCTCCGGGACCGGCGGCGCCCCCCGAGCCCCACGCGGCGCTGGCGCCCGACGCGCAGCCGCAGGTGGCCTGGGTCGATTGGTCCGAGGACCGCCTGGCCCGCCTCCAGCAAGAAGGGCGCATCGTGTTCGTCGACTACACGGCCGCGTGGTGCATCACCTGTCAGGTCAACGAGCGCGTGGTGTTCTCTTCGCGCGAGGTGCGCGAGCGCTTCGCGCAGCTCGGCGTGGTGCCGATGCGCGCGGACTGGACGCGCTCGGATCCGGCGATCACCCGCGCGCTCGCCGGGTTCGGCCGCTCGGGGGTGCCGCTCAATGTGTTGCACGGACGCGGCGCGCCTGTGATCCTGCCCTCGGTGCTGACGCCTGGTGTGGTGCTGCAAGCGCTGGACGAGCTGGTGCGCCCCGCGGGGGAGCAGCGATGACGGGCGCGTTGAACCTGCTCGTGCTCGAAGGGCCAGCGGAGCGCGAGTGGCTCGCCGAGGCGGCTGGAGTGGTGACCTTCGTGACGCAGCACGAGCCGGTGATCGAACGGCGCGCGGTGGAGACGCTGACGCGCGAGGCCCTGGCGGCCCTCAAGCAGACGCCGGCGGACCTGGCGCTCGTGTCGATGTGGCTCGCGATCGGGAACGCAGAGCTCGCCGAGCGCGGCGACGCCGAGGTCGATGCGCTGCTCACCGAGCTCATCGAGGGCGTGCAGGCGCGCGGAGGCGTGGCGGCGCTCTGCACCTTGTTCCGTCACGTGGCGGGACCGCGCGCCGAGACGCAGGAGCTGCGCGAGCGCATCCGCGTCGTCAACCTCCGCGCGCGCCGGCTGTCCCAGCGCACGGGCTGCTTCGTGTTCGATCTCGATCGAGTGCTGTCGCACACGGGCGGCGCGAGCCTGCAGGCCGACGTCCACGGCGGCGGCGGCGAGGCCGTCTCCTCGATGTTGCTGGACGAGCTGGTGGTCCTGCTCCCCGAGATGTTGGGCGCGCGCCCGACGGAGGCCGCGTGATCCTCTCGCTGTCGTTGGCGCGGCTCGGCGACGGGATGGAGCGCGCGAGCGTGCACAGGGTGTGTGCCGCGGTGGGCGACGCGCTCAAGCCGGGCAGCCCCATCGCCGAGTTCCGCGTGGATCTGGCGAGCGCGTCGTCGCAGGACTGTCCGCCCGTGTTCCACTTCCGGCTGGTGTCGACCGAGCGCGCCACCCTGCGCAGCCTGACCTTCGCCAAGGGAGACGTGCTGGCCGTGGGGTCTCCGCTCGCGCTCCTCTCCTCGCTGGCTGACGAGCCTCTCGACGCCGCGCCCGCGCGCCCCTTGCGCACGACCG